>CAUVGG010000008.1:0-28418 GCA_963551305.1 uncultured Streptococcus sp. | reverse complement strand
GAAGCCATTCTTCTACTTCAAACATACATGTCTCCTTAACAAAAGTCCAATCAACCACTGCATCAAAGTATGATTACAAATAAAAGCGAGGCCGGGACTAAAATCCCGACCTCTTACCTGGCTAGCTAATCACTAGCTACTATGAATTTCAACGTGGGCTAAAGACGTCCACTGGATGTTCCAACTCTCTCCAATTTCTGGGAGTTGGGCTAAAAACGTCCCCCGGACTTACTTACGGTCTTTATTTTTAGCGTAAGGGTAAAAATGTTCACTGAACATTTTTACTCCTCCATAAAGCTGTTGAAGACTTCTTCAATCATGTTCCATTCGTCTTCTGAGTCTTCTGGGATTGGTTGTAATTCGCCTTCTGTTCCGTCTTCGTTTTCGATGAATGAGTAAGCTTGGATTTCAACTTCACCATTTTCATCTTCTTCTGCGTTAACTGGTACAAGCAGAACATAGTTCTTACCAAATTCCTCTTTCCCGTCGATGGTCAAAAGAATTTCAAACAAGGTTTCATTTCCTTGCTCATCTACTAGTGTAATCAATTCACGTTCTTCGTGATCATGGTTGTGATCGTGTGACATAGTTTCTCCTCTGTCTTAAAATTTTCTATCTAAATAATTTTGCAAAATTAGCTGAGCAGCCAACTTATCAATAACTTTCTTGCGTTTGTTACGACTGATATCTGCTTGTTCAATCAACATACGCTCCGCAGCGACCGTTGTCAAACGCTCATCCTGATAGTCTACTGGCAAACCAAAGAGTTCTTCTAGCTTGGCACCATAGGCTTGACTGGCTTCTACTCGCGGACCGCTGGTATTGTTCATGTTTTTAGGCAGACCTACTACAAAGCGTTCCACCTTATAGCTGTCAACCAATTCCTTGATACGGTCAAAACCGAACTGGCCCTGATCCTCATTAATCTGGATGATTTCAAGGCCTTGAGCAGTGAAGCCTAGGGGATCGCTAATGGCAACACCCACTGTTTTTGAACCGACGTCCAATCCCATAATTCTCATAGATTATAGATCGACTCCTTGTCCTTTAAGGTAGTAGCGTACCAATTCTTCAACAATTTCATCGCGCTCATACTTACGGATTTGATTTCGTGCATTGTTATAACGAGGAACGTAGGCAGGGTCTCCACTCAATACATAACCGACGATTTGATTTATCGGATTATAACCCTTTTCATTCAAAGAAGCATAGACATCTGTCAACGTCTCGCTAATCTCTTTCTTATTGGAATCATCCAATTTAAACCGTACAGTTTCTTCAGTAAATCCCATTCTAACACCCTCTTTCCTTAGAATAGTACTATTATAGCACATTCCCTGACGTTCTACAAATAAGTCAGTCTATTAATTTGGATTTTCTATTGTTCTGTCGCCCCATTTGCCACTCTATCTGCAATATATTGGCTAGGTTCGTTTTTTAAGAGATTTTCAAGACCGATATTTTTTAAATATTCCATCTGAGATGCTTTTTTGACATCCAATACTTGAAAATCATAAGTCGTTGTAGTCTGGATTTCTGTCTCGCTGAGTAGCTTGGTTTCCAGTGTAAATCCTGCTAGTTTGCGTGCCTCTTGGATGGTCTCATCCTTCTCTTCAGCTTCTTGAAGCGCTTTTTTCGTCTCCTCTAGCCCATTTTCAGAGATAAAGTTCTTGAGTTCATCCCCGACAGGTCGTTTTTGCTGAATGGTCAAGGTCAAAAATTGATTGCCTTTATAGGTAATGGTCTGAATCTGCTGCGTTCCATTTTCTGACTTCGGCATCAACAAGGTCTTGGTGACAACCGTATTTTTTTCAGCATTGTCCAAAACGGGAAGGTTTGATTGGATGGGGTCAGATGCTGTTGTGGAAGCAGCAGGGGTTTCCTTTTTTTGCCCACATCCCGCAAGCAAAAAGAGAATAGCAAAACTAGCAATTAGTAACTTTTTCATAATTCCTCACATGATTTCAAAACAAAAGAGCAAACAAGGCCAGGAGTCACTCCCAGCCTTGATGTTTTATAGAGCTGCACGTAGACGTGCTTCTGCATTTTCTACATTACGGACAGAGCGTGGCAAGAAGGCACGGATATCATCTTCTTTATAGCCGACTTGCAGGCGCTTCTCGTCAACGAGAATCGGACTCTTTAAGATCCGTGGTGTTTCCATGATTAAGTTGAGCACTTCATTGACACTCAAATCCTCGATGTCAACTCCAAGTGCCTTAGCGTAGCGGTTTTTTGACGAAACGATACTGGCAATTCCATTATCTGTTTTCGTGAGAATATCTAATAACTCTTCTCTTGTAATTCCTTCTTTACCGAGATTTTGTTCTTTATAACTTAACTGGTGGGCATTGAGCCAGGTTTTCGCTTTTTTACAGCTAGTACAACTTGAGACTGTATAAATTTTGATCATGTACCTACCCCTTTCGCTACATGTTACTATCAGTTTAGTCTATTATACCATAAAAAGCATCCGACTTGCGACCTATTTTTAAAAAAATTTAACTTTTTTCGCAATTTTCGTACTTTTTTCTTGACAAATTCAATTTATAACCAACTTCTAAATTTTTTGATATAGATTCGTTTCACAATTGTAACACTTATCATATAAAGAATAATTATCAAAAGCAAAAAGAGGAAATAAATTGGTTTCAAAGGGGTTAAACGAAGGAGGTTAGCAATTGCAGAATAGGGAAGGAAGGTCACAAAACTAGCTGCTAGCAAGGTTGTCCCAAGAACCAACCATGACGGACGGCTTTGTAAGAAAGGGAGTTTTGCTGAGCGAAGCATATGGATGACCATAGTTTGGGACCACATGGATTCAATGAACCAACCTGTCTGGAACAGGATGATAAAGCCCGTTGCAGACTCTGCTCCGTGAACATAAGCATGACCTGTCGTCATTGGGACAATGACAAAATAGAGCAAGATAAAGGTCAAAATATCAAAGGCAGAAGAAATCGGACCCATCCAAATCATAAAGCGAGTAATGGACTTGGCTTCCCACTTATGAGGATGCTTCAAAAAGTCTTCATCCACATTATCAAATGGCAAGGCGATGCAAGAAAGATCATAGACTAGGTTTAACACAATCAAGTGAATCGGAGCCATAGGAAGGAAAGGTAAAAAGATACCAGACACTAAGAGTGAAAGAATATTCCCGAAATTAGAGCTGACCGTCATCTTGATATATTTGGTCATATTGGCATAGACTTTGCGCCCTTCGACCAGACCTTTTTCAAGCACCATCAAATCCTTATCTAGCAAAATGACATCAGCTGTTTCTTTGGCAATATCTACTGCTGTATCAACAGAAATCCCCACATCTGCTACTTTCATAGAAGGGGCATCATTGATCCCATCTCCCATATAGCCGACACAGTGTCCATTAGATTTAATTTGCAAAATGATTCGTGCTTTTTGATCCGGAGAGAGTTTAGCAAAGACCGTCACCTTCTCAACTGCTTGGGACAACTCTTCGTCCGTCATGGCATCAATATCAGAACCCAACAAGATTTGATCAACGTCTAAACCAACTTTTTCGCATACTGCTTGGGTTACCTTTTCATTGTCACCCGTCAAGATCTTTGTTTGAACACCGTATTCTAACAAAGCTTGGATAGCAGGTGCTGCTGATGGTTTTGGTGGATCTAGAAAGGCAAGATATCCTGTTAGAATCATCTCCTTTTCATCTTCAACAGAGTAAGCAAAACCTTCCTTTAAGCCTGTTTTATAGGCGACTCCCAAGACCCGTAAGCCCTGTTGATTGAGTTGGTCCACTTCTTTTAAAATTTCCACTCGGATATCATCCGTCAGAGGGCTAATCTGACCTTGATATTCCACATGGGTTGAAATCGCAAGCATTTCCTCTAGGGCACCCTTGGTTACCAAACTAACAACTTCGTTCTCATCCTTGACGATGACACTCATCCGTCTGCGTTCAAAGTCAAATGGAAGCTCATCGATTTTTTGGAAGCTAGTATCCAAATTTTGTAGAATAGCGTGTTCTTTAGCTTCTTTTTCAGTTCTACTGATAATGGCACGGTCCATCAAGTTTTTCAAACCGGTTTGAAAATAGGAATTGAGATAGGCACGTCTCAACACAGATAAATCCAAATCTCCATGTATATCCAAAGGATATTCAAGGACAATTTCGTCTTGGGTAAGGGTTCCAGTTTTATCCGTACACAGGATATCAATAGCACCTAGATCTTGTATGGCATTGAGTTTTTTGATGACAACTTTTTCCTTGGCCATGATAATGGAGCCTTTTGCTAGACTGGCCGTGATGATCATGGGAAGCATCTCAGGTGTAAGCCCGACACCTACGCTCAAAGCAAATACGCCAGCTTCTAACCAATCTCCATCTGTCAAGCCATTGGAAAGAAATACGATAGGAACCATGACTAACATCAAACGGATTAAGAGCCAAGAGATACTGTTCATATCCCGTTCGAAAGAGGTGGGCTCGTCATAAGTATTGAGAGTCTGCTCTATTTCCCCCATCATGGTGTCATCACCGACCGCTAGAATCAAAGCCTTGGCGCTTCCTGATATCACGTTGGTTCCCATGAAGGCGAGCGCTTCTGCTTCTAGCAGACTATCAAAATTTGACTGACTCATTTTTGACAAAGCCAATTTTTCAACCGAATCACTTTCGCCCGTCAAACCAGACTGTTGAACAAAGAAATCACGTGATTCAATTAAAAGGAGGTCTGCTGGAATCATATCCCCAGCACTCAACTTGACCATATCTCCAACGACTAAATCCTCAATCGCGACCTCTAAACTCTGGCCTTCGCGGATAACTGTGGCTGTGTTCACAATCATTTTTGAAAGATTGGTCGCAGCTTTGTCGCTTCGCAGTTCTTGGACAAATCGAATGCCACCAGAAATGAGGACTAGGACAACGATGATGATAGAGGTCGTCGGATCTTCTTGCCCAGGCTTCGCCAACCAGACGTTGGTCACCATGGAGATCATAGCGATGACCAGGAGGATGATTGTAAATGGATTGATAATAGATTCGTAAATCTTTTTGAGGATACTGTCTTCTTGACCCTTGGTGATGGTGTTTTCGCCATATAGATCACGATTTTTCTCCACCTGCTCCTCAGTCAAGCCTGTTAGACTTGTCTTATAAAAAGATAGAGTTTTGTTTAAAGGTGTATGAATAGCTGCTGCTAATCTTTCTTTTGTAGTTTTCATTGGTTTCTCCTATCTGTATGAATGATGTGTTTCATACACAGAGACCAATCACTTTATAAGGGCAGAACGACACAAATCAGCGATTGGCTGTGTATGTGCGGTTCTGGGTGGTCGTCAATTTGCATCGTCTGTCTCCTTTCCCTGTTCTAAAACAGTAGAAAATCCTGCCATAAAATGGCAGGATTAAAAAACTAATTATCTGTTTTTTCGTTCAAGCTTTAACTCCATAGGGCAATGAAATGAGCTTAGTCTTGGCCTTCGCGACCAGGACTGTTGACCAACGAGTAGTGTCTCCACTGCTTTGCGGTAGTCATCCGTATCCCTATGGTAGCCTCACCTACCGTTTTCGTCTATCAGTATAAACCTTTAAAATATAAAAGTCAACGATTTATCTCATTTTTTAGATAACAATCAATTCTTTTGGAGCAAGTGTCAATAACTCACAACCGTTATCTGTAATCAGGATATCATCTTCAATACGAACCCCGTATTTACCTTCAATATAAATGCCCGGTTCATCAGTCAAGACCATACCAGATTTAATGGCTTCTTTCGAAGTTTGGCTAAAGTAGGGTTCTTCGTGGATGTCCAGTCCAATACCATGGCCAATACCATGAGTAAAGTAGTCGCCATAGCCTGCCTCAATGATAATATCACGAGGAATTTTGTCAAAGTCACGGAAACCTAGACCTGCCTTGGCTTGGTCAATCAGAGCTTGGTTGGCTTTCAGAACCGTATTGTAAATCTCTGCTTGCTCGTCACTGACATGGCCTAGATAGATGGTACGTGTCATATCGCTGACATAATGGTCGTAGAGACAGCCGAAGTCCATGGTGATGGCTTCTCCCAGCTCTACTGGTTTGTGCATTGGATGGGCATGTGGTTTGGAAGAGTTGATACCACTCGCTAAAATGGTATCAAAAGACAAACCTGCCGCTCCTAACTCACGCATGCGAAAGTCAAGGAAGTTGGCAATCTCAATTTCAGTCTTTCCTGGTTTGATAAAGTCAAGGGCATCGCGGAAAGCTTGGTCTGAGATAGAACAAGCCTTGCGAATAGTCGCAATCTCCTTTTCATCCTTAATCATTCGAAGTGCTTCAACAAACTGAGTCTGTGGAAGCAAGTCAATTCCCGCAAAAGCTGCCTGCATACGGTGGTAATAAGAGACCGAAATCTCGTCCTCAAAACCGATACGAGACAAGCCCATATCCTTAACAATGCCTGCAATGACAGCCAACTCATCGCGGTCAGCCACAATCTCAAAACCTGTCACTTCTTGCTTAGCTGCAATAATATAGCGAGAGTCTGTCACCAAAATCTGACGGTCACGACTGATAAAAACAGTCCCGTTTGAGCCCCAAAAGCCAGTCAAATAATAGACGTTTTTAAGGTTGTTGATGATGATGCCATCTAGTTCTTTTTCTTGCATTTTAGCTAGAAATGCTTGTACACGTTTATTCATGATGTAACTTTCCTTTCAAATAGTGTCCTGTGTAGCTGGCTTCATTGGCCGCTACTTCCTCTGGTGTTCCTGTTGCGATGATGGTTCCACCACCGACACCGCCCTCAGGTCCCAAATCAATAATATGGTCTGCCGTCTTGATGACATCCAGATTATGCTCGATAACGAGGACGGTATTGCCATCGTCAACAAAGCGAGCCAAGACTTTAAGCAAGCGAGCGATATCCTCAGTATGAAGCCCTGTCGTCGGCTCATCCAGAATGTAGAAAGATTTTCCTGTCGAGCGTTTATGGAGTTCGCTAGCCAACTTCATACGCTGAGCTTCTCCTCCAGAAAGGGTAGTAGCCGGTTGCCCTAGCGTTACATAGCCCAACCCCACATCCTTGATGGTCTGAAGTTTGCGTTGAATCTTAGGAATGTGTTGGAAGAATTCCACCGCATCGTTAACGGTCATGTCCAAAACCTGCGAGATATTTTTTTCCTTGTAGTGAACTTCAAGGGTTTCACTGTTGTAGCGGGTTCCGTGGCAGACTTCACAAGCCACGTAAACATCTGGTAAGAAGTGCATCTCAATCTTGATAATCCCGTCACCTGAGCAGGCTTCACAACGACCACCCTTGACGTTGAAACTGAAACGGCCCTTCTTGTAGCCTCGAATCTTGGCCTCATTTGTCTGGGCAAAGAGGTCACGTATATCGTCAAAAACTCCCGTATAGGTAGCAGGGTTAGACCTTGGAGTCCGTCCGATAGGGCTCTGGTCAATGTCAATCAAGCGGTCTACATGCTCAATCCCTGTAATCGTCTTAAACTTACCAGGTTTGTCTGAATTGCGGTTTAGTTTCTGGGCAATGGCTTTTTTGAGGATGCTGTTGATTAAGGTCGACTTCCCTGAGCCTGACACCCCCGTCACTGCAATGAATTTTCCTAGTGGGAAGCGAGCGGTGATATTTTGCAAGTTGTTCTCACGCGCTCCCGTCACCTCGATAAAGCGACCATTTCCGGAACGGCGCTCTGCTGGCACTGGAATCGCTCTTTTTCCTGACAAGTACTGACCAGTGATAGACTTGCTGTTGCGAGCCACCTGTTTGGGCGTTCCTGCAGCAACAATCTCACCGCCAAAAACACCAGCACCCGGACCAACGTCAATCAGATAATCCGCCTCGCGCATAGTATCTTCATCATGTTCCACCACGATAAGAGTATTGCCCAAGTCACGCATCTTTTTCAGACTTGCAATCAGACGGTCATTATCCCTCTGGTGAAGACCAATCGATGGTTCGTCCAGAATATAGAGGACTCCTGAGAGGTTGGAACCAATCTGGGTAGCTAAGCGAATACGCTGGCTCTCCCCTCCTGATAGGGTTCCTGCCGAACGAGATAGGGTCAGATAATTAAGACCCACGTTATTAAGGAAGGTCAAGCGATCCTTGATTTCTTTGAGAATGGGACGAGCAATAATGGCTTCATTTTCAGACAAGGTCAACTGGCTCACTAAATCTAAATGGTCTGCGATAGACAAATCTGAGATTTCACCGATATGTGGCCCTTGCTCCCCACCCACACGGACAGACAAGGCCTGGTAATTGAGACGGTAGCCGTGACAGGTTCCGCAGGTCAACTCATTCATGTAGAGACGCATCTGAGTGCGCGTGTAGTCACTGTTAGTCTCATGGTAACGACGTTTGATATTATTGACAACTCCCTCAAAAGGAATGTCGATATCGCGCACACCACCAAATTCATTTTCATAGTGGAAATGAAATTCCTTGCCATCCGAGCCGTAGAGAATCAAGTTCTTGTCTTCTTCTGACAAGTCCTCAAAAGGCGTGTCCATATCTACTCCAAAGGCTGTCATGGCCTGCTCTAACATGTTTGGGTAGTAGTTGGATGAGATAGGATTCCAAGGTGCCAGCGCTCCCTCACGTAAGGTTTTGCTGGCATCTGGCACTACCAAATCAGTATCCACCTCCAGCTTGATGCCCAAGCCGTCACACTCACTACAAGAGCCAAAAGGAGCATTGAAGGAGAAGAGACGTGGCTCTAACTCTGGAACAGTAAAGCCACAAACTGGACAGGCATAATGCTCAGAGAAGAGCAACTCAGAGTTGTTCATAGTATCGATAATAACATAACCTTCTGCAATACGAAGGGCAGCCTCAATGGAATCAAAGAGACGACTACGGATACCCTCCTTGATAACAATACGGTCAACCACGACATCAATATTGTGTTGTCTGCTCTTGGACAACTCTGGCACTTCGGTCATATCATAGACTTCCCCATCCACACGGACACGAACATACCCATCTTTCTGAATCTTTTCAATAACGCTCTTGTGCTGTCCTTTTTTCTTACGGATAACTGGGGCTAAGATTTGCAGGCGCTGGCGTTCAGGTAACTCCAAAACCTTATCCACGATTTGCTCCACAGAAGAAGCCTTGATAGCCCCATGCCCGTTTATACAGTAAGGCGTCCCCACACGCGCATAGAGGAGACGCAGATAGTCATTGATTTCAGTCGTAGTTCCCACCGTCGAGCGAGGATTTTTACTAGTCGTTTTCTGGTCGATAGAAATAGCTGGGCTGAGACCATCAATGGCATCCACATCAGGCTTCTCCATATTCCCCAAGAATTGACGAGCATAGGCTGATAAACTCTCTACATAGCGACGTTGCCCCTCAGCATAGAGGGTATCAAAAGCCAGACTGGATTTCCCAGACCCAGACAAACCAGTCACAACAACCAGCTTGTCTCGCGGAATCTCCACATCAATATTTTTTAAGTTATGGGCACGTGCCCCATGAATCACAATTTTATCTTGCATCTTTGTTCTTTCTAGTCCATTATTGCTTTCCATTATACCAAAAAATATGAAATTCTATTACCCAAAAAGCTGTTTTTATAGTATAATAGTACGGTGCAAAAAATGAATCACTGAATAGTAGGAAAGGATAGGGGATATGAAACAAGTTTTTCTCTCAACAACAACTGAATTTAAAGAGATCGACACGCTTGAACCGGGTACTTGGATCAACCTCGTCAATCCTACACAAAATGAATCATTGGAAATTGCTAATGCCTTTGACATTGATATTGCCGACCTTCGAGCACCACTCGATGCGGAAGAAATGTCCCGTATTACCATCGAAGACGAGTATACTTTGATCATCGTGGACGTCCCCATCACAGAGGAGAGAAACAACCGTACCTACTACGTAACGATTCCGCTGGGGATTATCATCACCGAGGAAACCATTATCACTACCTGTTTGGAATCCCTCCCTGTTCTCGATGTCTTCATCAACCGCAAACTGCGTAACTTCTACACTTTCATGCGGTCACGCTTTATCTTTCAACTCCTTTATCGCAATGCTGAGCTTTACCTAACTGCCCTTCGTTCGATTGACCGTAAGAGCGAACAAATCGAAAGTCAACTTCACAAGTCCACTCGAAACGAAGAGCTGATCGAGCTCATGGAATTGGAAAAGACCATCGTCTATTTCAAGGCCTCACTTAAGACGAACGAGCGTGTGATTAAGAAATTGACCAGTGCAACCAGCAATATCAAGAAATACCTAGAAGACGAGGACCTGCTCGAAGACACCCTGATTGAAACCCAACAGGCCATCGAGATGGCAGATATCTATGGAAACGTCCTTCACTCTATGACAGAGACCTTTGCCTCTATCATTTCCAACAACCAGAACAACATCATGAAGACCCTGGCTCTCGTGACCATCGTCATGTCTATCCCAACTATGATTTTCTCTGCCTATGGGATGAACTTTAAGGATAATGAAATCCCTTTGAACGGTGAGCCACATGCCTTCTGGTTAATCGTCTTTATCGCCTTTGCTATGAGTGTCTCGCTCACTCTCTATCTCATCCATAAAAAATGGTTCTAAGAGGAATCCCTATGTCTCAGATTGATTTACAAAAACTAACCAAGAAAAACCAAGAGTTTATCCACATCGCTACCCAACAATTTATCAAAGATGGTAAGACAGACGCTGAAATCAAGGCTGTCTTTGAGGAAGTCATTCCCCAAATCCTTGAAGAGCAAGCCAAAGGAACGACAGCTCGTTCCCTCTACGGGGCCCCAACCCACTGGGCTCATAGTTTCACTGTCAAGGAGCAATACGAAAAAGAGCATCCAAAAGAAAATGACGATCCAAAACTCATGATTATGGACTCAGCCCTTTTCATCACCAGCCTCTTTGCATTGATTAGCGCTCTAACTACCTTCTTCTCTACAGATCAGGCTATTGGCTATGGGGTGATTACCCTCTTGTTGGTTGGACTTGTAGGAGGACTTGCCTTCTACTTGATGTACTACTTTGTCTACCAGTACTATGGACCAGACACAGATCGTAGCCAGCGCCCTCCTTTCTGGAAATCAATCCTCGTTATCCTGGCCTCTATGGTCCTTTGGTTGGTTGTCTTCTTTGCAACAAGCTTCCTACCAGCCAACCTCAATCCAGTCCTTGCTCCATTGCCTTTGGCTATCCTGGGGGCTGCCCTTCTCGCTCTTCGCTTCTACCTCAAGAAACGTTTCAATATCCGAAGTGCGAGCGCAGGTCCATCACGTTATTAAGAATAGTGAAAAGCTATGGCACATAGTCAATCTTTAGCTCAGCAGATTCGAAAAATTCTAGCACTCAAACTTCCTCCCCAAATTTTCGAAGAAGAGCTAGAAGAAAAGAAACTGTTTGGTGGCCTGGCCTTTATGATTCGTGGGAAAATGGTTCTTACAGTCAGTTCCAGAAAGAACGAGCTGGTTATGGTGAGAATTGGCAAAGAAATGGAAAAGCAAGTCCTACCCCGAACAGGAGCTCATACTACATTGATGAGAGGGCGACCTTATCATGGCTATATAGACCTAGATATCGAAGGTCAAAAAGAACTTCCTTACTGGATTGATTTAGCCCTCTCCTATAATCAAGAGTTAACCAAGTAACTCATATCTGGTTAGATTAGAAAAACGAAAAGCAACTGCTAAGGCGGTTGCTTTTTCACTTGCTTTCTTGAGATTCAATAGAACTTCTGAGTCTCATTCTTGTAGTTTTCTCTCATCTTTTATGATAAAATAGGCACAATCAATTTCTAGGAGGATGAGATATGGTTTCTACTATTGGTATCGTGAGCTTGTCTAGTGGTGTTATCGGAGAGGATTTTGTCAAACACGAAGTCGATTTGGGTGTCCAACGTCTCAAGGATTTGGGACTCAATCCTATCTTTTTGCCCCATTCGTTAAAAGGTTTAGACTTTATCAAGGACCATCCTGAGGCGCGTGCAGAGGATTTGATGCAGGCATTTTCTGATGATAGCATCGACATGATCCTCTGCGCCATCGGTGGGGATGATACCTATCGCTTGCTACCTTATCTTTTTGAAAACGACCAGCTTCAAAAGGTTATCAAACCAAAGATTTTTCTTGGCTTCTCGGATACCACTATGAACCACCTCATGTTGCATAAACTAGGGATCAAGACTTTTTATGGGCAATCCTTTCTAGCAGACATTTGTGAGTTGGACAAGGAGATGTTATCCTATAGCCTCCACTACTTTAAAGAACTGATCGAAACAGGAAAAATCTCAGAAATCCGCCCTAGCGACCTTTGGTATGAGGAACGGACTGACTTTAGTCCCAATGCTCTGGGAACAGCTCGTATCAGCCATGTAAATACAGGTTTTGACTTGTTGCAAGGAAATGCCCAGTTTGACGGAGAAATCCTCGGTGGGTGTCTCGAGTCCCTCTATGATATCTTTGACAATTCTCGATACGCAGACAGTACAGAGCTCTGCCAAGAGTACAAACTCTTCCCTGACTTATCCGACTGGGAAGGAAAGATTCTCTTGTTAGAAACAAGCGAAGAAAAGCCTGAGCCGGAAAACTTCAAAAAGATGTTGCAGGCTTTGAAAGAAACTGGGGTATTTGAGGTCATCAGTGGACTCTTGGTCGGAAAACCTATGGATGAAGCCTTCTATGACTACTATAAAGAGGCTTTAATGGACACCATTGATAGCAATATCCCGATTATCTATAATCTGAATGTCGGCCACGCAACTCCAAGAGCCATTGTTCCCTTTGGCGTCCATGCTTATGTGGATGCAAAGAAGCAAGTCATTCGCTTTGACTATAACAAAAAAAGCTGAGATAAATTTCTCAGCTTTTTCTCTTGTATAACTACTAAAACGTCACATATTACTGATGACTAAAATCATAAAAGAGAGACTGTTTCCTAGTATGTGAACTAGCAAGGGATAGTAAATATTTTCTTTTTCTTTTACATAAATAATTGAAAAAACTAACCCACCACCCAAATAACTAACTGCACTAATCCACTCTGATAAAGACAAGCTATGCATATGTGTCAGGGAAAAAACAAGGCCTACCAGAAAAATACTCAGCCAACTTGACAGATATTTTCCTAACCAATGCAATAACACCTGACGAAAAAAGAGTTCTTCTACCGCAGGACCAACCACACAGGAAAAGAGTAGCAAAAGAAGGGGCTGACTGCGAAACGTATTTTGAATATTGGTTTCATTTTGCCCAACTCCACCCAATCCCAGTGTCTGCCGCAATAACCCTGATAGAAAAGCAAAGAAGAAGGTCATCAGAAAGAGAAGGAGCAAATATTTCAAAGCTCCTAACCAAAACTTTCTCGAGGACACTTTGATTTCATTCCACTTTTGGATCAACTCCGATTTAAACAAGAAACATCCATATAGAAAAATTCCTGTATAGGCTAGATAATTTGTAATCGAAGTCGACAACAGAAAATCAAATAGGTGAACACCGTCAAAAACAAAGAGAACAGTATAGAGAATCACAAAAATAAGGATTCCCTTATGTTTATTAGACATCATTTATCTCCCCTTCCACTCACAATCATTCTCATGGTCGTCAACCAGACCAGCAGCTTGTAAAAATGACAAAACTGCGACTGGACCTGTAAACTTGAAACCTCGTTTTTTTAAATCTTGAGATAACTTTTCAGACAGGGCTGTTTTGGCAGGCGCCTGGCGATAGTCAGGAACATCATTGATGATGGTTTGTCCATCGACATAAGACCAGAGATAGGCATCAAAGGAGCCGTAGGTTTCCTGGACTTGTAAAAATGCTTGGGCGTTGGCACGCGTAGCAAAGAGCTTGGCACGATTTCGGATGATGGCTGGATTATCTAACAGGGCTTCCAACTCCCCATCTGCCATCTCTGCGACACGTTGGGCTTGGTAGTTGTGAAATACTTCTCGGAAAGCTTGGCGTTTGTTTAGTACCGTTTCCCAAGACAGACCAGCCTGATAAGTCTCCATACAGAGCAGTTCAAAAAGAGCGCGGTCGTCATGAAGGGGCTTGCCCCACTCCTGGTCGTGGTAGTCGATGTAGAGCGGATTGGTCATCTTGACCCACGAACAGCGTTTTGTCATCTTATTCTCCTATTTTACCAACATTTTAAGGGCCGACTTGATATAGTTCTCAGCTGTATCCGTCGTTCCCTCAAAGAATTTCTTGATTTTCTTGAGCTCGGTTGCCTTGTAGCCCAGTGCCAACATGGCTTCCATAGCTTCTTCCAGTTCTTGGTTTTCAACGCTGGTTTGCACTGCCACCTTGGCAGGCAGGTCATCACTAGCCACAACTACCTTGCCTTCCAAGTCCAGCACCATCTGCTGGGCTGTCTTCTTGCCAATTTTAGGGAAATTAGTCAAGTAGGTGATGTTCTTGCTCTCAATCGCTTGAACTAGGCCAGCATTGTCATCGGCAGCGATAATAGCAAGAGCTGACACCGGACCAATCCCTGAGACCGAAATTAGACTGAGAAAGAGTTTCTTCTCATCTTCTGAGCGAAAGCCGTAAAGCAGATGGGCATCCTCGCGGACAACTTGGTGCACATAAATTTGAGTTTCTTGATTAACCTGACCTGAGTAAGCATAGGGATTGGCTACATGCAGGATATAACCGATACCATTCGCCTCTAGGACGATGTATTTGGCAGTGATTTTGGTAATGATTCCTTTTAAATATTCGTACATAGTTTTTTCTCCATTATTTTGCCTATCTAGTATACCATATTTCCTTAAGACAAACTGCAACAAAAGGTGCAACCTCTGGTTGACAAAAAGTACAGGAGATTGTATTCTCATTATAAGTAAAAATTGTTAGGATAGAGGTAGGAAAAGGAGGATAGAATGATGAAACTCGCAGAAAAACTATTTGAGCTCAGAAAGGAAAAAGGTTGGTCCCAGGAAAAGCTAGCAGAACAAATCAATGTTTCTCGGCAAAGCATCTCCAAATGGGAGTCTGGACAAGTCCTTCCTGAAATCGAAAAAATCATTGAATTAAGCAAGATTTTTCAAGTGACAACTGACTATCTCTTACTGGATGAAAACTTTGAAAAAGCTTCCACGGCAGTGATTTTGGAGGAAGATAAGGACAAATACTATAAAGAAGTTAAATCCTTTGGTCTCTGGCAAGTGATTTATATTTTCGTATTGGCTCTGGCTATCTATCTCTTTTTAGCTGGTTCGAGTTTGCCAGCCGAATTCACCGCCTGGATTTGGCTGACCTTCGTTCTCTTGATTGCTTCAGCGATTGCTATCAACAAGGCTCTCAAAACCAAACAACGTTATCTTGATAAGGTAATTGGTCTTGAGAATCCTTCAGACAAAGACGACTCTACAAAACCTTGACTCAACTGATTCAGCATTTTCAAAACTTTTTATAAGACTAGTCTTGTCAAGCAAGTGTAAACCTCGTGTCAAGTTGCCCATGTCCAATCAAAGTTCTCACTTTAGAAAAACTAAAAAGCCTTGGTCAAAAGGAACAAAGGCTTTTTGTGTTCTTAATATTTCCCCAACTCTCGTAGGCTCGTATGATTTTCCTGAATGCGTCGGAACATTTTTTCCATATCTGACTTGGTAAAATGCACCAAAACAGGACGTCCATGAGGACAGTTATATGGGTTGTCGCATTGAGAGAGCTGATAAAGGAGTTGTCTGGCTGAATGGTCATCGATACGATGGTTGGCCTTGATAGACCGCTTGCAGGACATCATGATGGCTAGCTCTGCTCGGTATTTCTTGATCGAAACTTCCTTGGTCAAGAGCAGCATGTCGCACATTTCATAGATGCCTGACTCAATCTCTTCTTCTGACATCCAAATAGGATGTTCACGCAGTATAAATTGATTTTCTCCGTACTCTGCTAAAAAGACACCCACTTCCTCTAAGAGAGGCATTCTTTCCCTGAGACTAAGGGCATCATCTGCTGGGAATTCAAAGATGTAGGGCACTAGGAGTTGTTGCTGACTCTGGTCAACATTGCCGATGCTTTCACGGTATTCCTCGTACTTAACTCGTTCCTGCGCCGCATGTTGGTCTATGATGTAGAGTCCATCTCGCCCTTGGGCAAAGAGATAAGTCCCGTGCATTTGTCCGAAAAACTCCAACTCTGGGAAGCTGGATGCTTCTTCTCGCTCCAGCTTATCATAAGCCTTATCGAGGCTAGCTAGATCTAACTCTGGATGGTCTAGTTGGTCGTAGTTAGCAGGCTTTCTCTCTGCGAAATGGAGTTTGGTCTGCTTGGTCAGTTGCTCCAAGGTTTCCTTGGCAAACAGGGTTAAATCCTGCCCTTCCTCAGTTAATTCAACCTGATGATCAGCTACCTCAGCTTGAGTCGGACTAGTTATTGCTGGTTGTTCATAGTAAAGCGTATTTTCTTTGAGTGGGAGAGTGGTCTGCTCTACTTTTTCACGATTACGAAGGGTAGACTTGGCCAGATTTTCCAAGGCATCTGGAATCAAGGTTTGTTCCTTGAGACTGTTAGAAATAGCCTCTGAAAGCAGCGCCATTAGCTCTCTTTCCTTGGAAATTCGCACTTCTTGCTTGGTCGGATGCACATTGACATCCGCTAGATAAGGGTCGATATGGATATGAATAACAGCCAACGGAAAGCGTCCCACCATGAGCTTGCTGCCATAACCATCCAAAATTGCACGATTGAGCAGAAAGTTCTTGATATAACGGCCATTGATGAAGAGGCTGATATAGTTACGATTTGCTCGGGTTAATTCAGGTAAAGACACAAAACCTGTAATTTCAAAATCTAAGTCAGAGTTCTCAATTTCAATCATCTTCTTAGCACTCACCAAACCGTAAATCCCTGCGATGGCTTGACGCAGTTGACCAGTCCCTGCTGTCCGTGTCATTTCCTTGCCATCACTAATCAAGCTAAAAGAAATCTCAGGATGGGCCAAGCCCAGACGGTTGACAATATCAATGATATGAGACAACTCCGCCTGCTGGCTCTTCATATACTTGAGACGGGCAGGTGTGTTGAAAAAGAGGTCCTCCACACAAACCTTGGTCCCCACAGGACTAGTCGCTGGGATGACTTCCTCAACTTCACCCCCACGCGCGACGAGCTTGGTCCCATAACTCGCACCATCCACCGCTGTCAACAAAGTCAAGACACTGACAGAAGCGATAGAGGGCAGGGCTTCACCTCGAAAGCCGAGCGTCCGAATCCGAAAGAGGTCTGCTTGATTTTTTATCTTACTGGTCGCATGGCGACGCAGGGCCAACTCCACCTCATCGTGGGCAATTCCATGACCATTATCGGTGATTTGAATCTTCTTAAGACCAGCTTCCTCGATCTCAATGATAATCTGGCTAGAACCCGCGTCAATGGCATTTTCTACCAACTCTTTGACCACACTAGCAGGACGTTCAATCACTTCTCCCGCCGCGATCTGGTTTGCCAGCACCTCTGGCAATTCAATAATATGAGACATCTTTCAGCCCCTTTCTGTATCTATTTTCCTAGAAATTGATTAGTGCTATTATACCATATTTCAGATACTATCAGAAAAAGCAAATACCACATAGACTCCAAATCTCTCCACATAGACAAAAGCTCTTGCCATGGGTCGTAAAATAGTGTTTAATAAAGGTGTACAGGAAGTGATCACAACCTTGTATAACTGAAAAGGAGGGAAATTTATGAAAGTAGAACTACAGATTAAGGAGACTTACGAGGAGGAAAAGCTGATTGTCCAAGCTCCTCAAGAAACTAAAAACGTCCAAAAAATCATCGAATTTGCTGAAAATCTTGACCAAAAAGAAACAATCAAAGGAAAGTTTGAAGATCAGGTCTATCTAGTTAAGATTTGTAAGATACAACGCTTCTATATCGAGAATCGAAAGGTTCTAGCAGAAACTGCATCTCAGACCTACAGCATTGATTTACGACTCTATCAAGTTCTTGAAATCTTACCGACCACTTTTATCCAAATTTCCCAATCTGAAATCGTCAATATCGACTCCATCTCTCATCTCAAGCTCACGCCCAACGGTCTGGTTGAAATTCTCTTAAAAAACGAAAGCTTCACCTACTCTTCACGCCGTTACCTAAAAACCATCAAGGAGAAATTAGAACTATGAAAAAACAAATCTTTCACGATGCAGCCGCTGGTGTACTTATCGGCCTCATCCTCTCTATCCTCTTTTCACTCATTTATGCACCAAATACCTATGCCCCACTAAGTCCCGAGTCTCTTATCGGCCAAGCGATGGCTCAACATCAGGTTCACGGTGCTCTAGTCTTGCTCTACTGTATGATTATCTGGTCAGCTATCGGCGTTCTCTTTAGCTTTGGTAGTCGCTTATTCAGCCGTGACTGGAGCTTGCTCCGTGCCACACTTTCCCATTTCTTCCTCATGCTGGCGGGCTTTGTCCCACTAGCAACTCTGGCTGGTTGGTTCCCCTTCCACTGGACTTTCTACCTCCAGCTCATTCCAGAGTTTGCGATTGTCTACCTTATCATCTGGACTATTCTCTATAAAAGAGAAGCTAAAAAAGTAGACCACATCAATCAACTCTTGGCTCATAAAAAGTAATAGAGAAATCCCACTCACAAAGGCGCGAGTGGGATTCTTTTTATAATTTTTGTTTGAACTCAACTAAGACATTCATAGCCTGCATAGGTGTCATGTTGTACACATCCAGTTGAGCTAATTCTGCTAGGATAGGATGTTCTGCTGGCGTATCAAAGAGAGAAATCTGTTCCGTGACGACGCTAGTTTGCCTCATCGGAGCTGGGCTTTCTTGTCCCTGACTCTCCAGTTGAGCCAATATTTTATCCGCCCTTGCTAAAAGTTCTGCTGGTAAGCCAGCAATCTTAGCAACATGGATACCATAGGATTTGTCAGCTGGTCCTGGTTCGATCTTGTGAAGGAAGGTGACCTGTCCATCCTGTTCTAAGGTTGCCACGTGGACATTGACCAAGTGTTCCAAGCTAGACTCCAGACTGGTCAACTCATGGTAGTGGGTCGCAAAGAGGGTTTTGGCTCCGATATGTTCATGGATGTATTCGATGATGGACTGGGCCAGAGCCATTCCGTCATACGTTGCAGTTCCGCGTCCCAATTCATCAAAGAGAATCAAGGAGTCCTTGGTCGCATGCGAAATGGCATTGTTGGCCTCCATCATCTCCACCATAAAGGTTGATTGACCTGAAACCAAGTCATCTGCTGCTCCGATACGGGTAAAGATAGCATCGAAAATAGGCAAATAGGCGCTCTCCGCCGGCACATACGAGCCTAGCTGGGCCATAACCGCCGTCATGGCTAGCTGACGCATGTAGGTAGACTTCCCACTCATGTTGGGCCCCGTAATCAGTTGAATGCTGGTATCTTCTGCCATCTGAATAGTATTAGGAATATAGGTCTGAGCTCCCATGACCTTTTCGACGACAGCATGGCGCCCTTTTTGGATATCTATTTGTGAATCCTCTCCAAACTCAGGTCGGATCAAATGCTGGGTTTCAGCCACAACCGCCAGACTTTGCAAGACATCAACCGTCGCAATTCCTTGTGCTAAAGCCTGCAAACGCTGGATGTACTTGCTGACTTCCTCACGGATACGCATAAAGATTTCATATTCTAGGTTGGCTGACTTCTCACGCGCCTCCAGCATATCTCCCTCGATACGGGCTAACTCCTCTGTCCCAAAGCGTTCCGAGTTTTTCAGTGTTGCCTTGCGGAAAAAGTGGGCTGGCACATTTCCCAGTTGCGAATTGGTCACATGGAAATAATAGCCGTCCTTTTTATTGTAGTCAATCTTAAGCGTGCTGATGCCAGAGTTTTCTCGCTCCTTAGCCTCAATCTCAGCAATCCAGCTAGTCCCTTCTCTGAGTACACGACGGTACTTGTCTAAGGTCTCATCAAATCCCGTACGGATAATGCCACCTTCCGTAATCACGTGAGGAGCTTCAGGAGCAATCGCTGCGCTAATCAAGCTCTCCAACTCAGGAATGGCATCCAACTGTGCGATAAGATAGCCCAGAGCAGGCTGCTCCATGCCTTCTAAAATCGCACGAATCCGTGGCACACTAGATAAGGTAGTCGCCAGTTGCAAGAGATCCTTGGGATTGGTCTTGCCAAAAGAAACCCGACTAGCCAAGCGTTCGATGTCATAAACACCCTTGAGACTGTCTGTCAAATCACTACGCTCAAAGAAGTGGTCAAGAAAGACCTGCACCACCTCTTGACGTTGGACGATTCGTTCCTTATCAATCAAAGGACGATGGATCCAAGAACGCAAGAGTCGCATACCCATAGCTGTTTTGGTTTCATCCAAAAGCCAGAAAAGACTGCCTTGCTTCTTGCCTGAACGGGCATTCTCAACCAAATCCAGACTAGCCTTGGTCGCATAATCCATCTGCAAGAAATCTTTGATTTCATAGCGGATAACTGGTTTGAGATGGTTCAATTCCCGCATCTGGGTACGGTGAACATACTGGAGCAGCTTACTAGCTGCCGCTTGCTCCACAGCTGCCAGTCGTGGATCCAGTAAATGGACATCCTCAAAGCCTTCCTTCTCATAGGAAAGCACAAGATTCATCTGACGGCTGAGGATTTGTTCTTCTTCCTCAGACAAGTCATAACCCAGCACCACTTCTCGAGCCTTGAGGTTGCGAATTTCCCCACAAACCAACGTGAAATCTAATAGACCTGTCACATAGAAATCACCCGTCACCAGATCCATATATGCTAAGCCAAATTGATTGTCATCACGATCTAAGGCAACCAAGAAATTATTCTGACTATCCGGCTTACTGCTATCAACGACCGTTCCAGGTGTGATGACCTGGACCACCTCTCGCTTGACAACTCCGACCGCTTGTTTGGGATCTTCCATCTGCTCGGCAATGGCAACCTTATAGCCCTGCTCGATCAATACATCGATATACTGCTGGGCAGAATGATAGGGGACGCCTGCCATGGGTATCGGATTTTCTGCATTTTTATTCCGACTCGTTAAGGAAATTTCTAAAATCTGTGCTGCATTAATTGCATCTTCATAGAACAACTCGTAAAAATCACCCATCCGAAAAAGCAAAAAAGCATCTGGATATTGCTTTTTTATATCCACATACTGCTGCATGCCGGGTGATAGCTTTTCTGTTGCCATTTTCCGTCTCTCCTTGCTAAAAATAAGTCTTGAGAGCAACTCCCAAGACCTTATTTATCTTTCATCAAATCTAGCAAACGATCTTCCATCAGCTTGGCAACGTGCTGGTCTCGACAAATAACCAATAAGGTATTAGCACCAGCAACCGTTCCTAAAATCCATTCATCCTTGTTTGCATCTACAATGTTTGCTAAGACTGCAGCTTCCCCAAGTTTGGTATGAAGTACCAAGGTGAACTCTGCTCTTGCAACTCCTTCTAAATGATGAGACAAAAACTCAACTAAATCAATCTTATCTGTCTCATTTGCTAGTACATAATACACCATATCATTTTTCTTAACCTTGGTCAAGCCGATTTCACGCAAATCACGTGACAAAGTCGTTTGTGTCACATAAACATTACGAGCTTCTAAACGATCTTGAATCTCTTTTTGTGTCCCAAGTTTTTCTTCGGTGATCATCTTTTTAATCAATTGATGCCGTTCTCTTTTTCTCATATTATCCTCTTAAGTGAATATTTATAACAAGTTTTACATTTATTTTATAACTACATTATACCAAAAAAACTAGATAATTCAAAAAAATTCTTTTCTTTCTCAAAAAATGTAGTAAATTGTGTTAAAATAGTAAAAAAGCCCAAAAGGAGCCCTTATGAATACAAAAGAATTGATTGCTAGCGAGTTGGCTAGCGTCATTGATAGCCTGGACCAAGAGGCTATTTTAAATTTACTGGAAACACCTAAAAACTCAGAAATGGGAGACATCGCCTTCCCTGCCTTTTCTCTAGCAAAGGTCGAGCGTAAAGCTCCGCAAATGATTGCAGCAGATATTGCTGAAAAAATCAATAGTCAAGCCTTTGAAAAGGTTGTTGCTACAGGACCTTACGTCAACTTTTTCCTTGATAAAAGTGCTATTTCGGCTCAAGTATTACAGGATGTTATCACTGAAAAAGAGCACTATGCTGACCAAACCATTGGCAAGCACGAAAATGTCGTTATCGATATGTCTAGTCCCAACATCGCTAAACCATTTTCTATTGGTCACCTGCGCTCAACGGTTATCGGAGATAGCTTATCACATATTTTCCAAAAAATCGGCTATCAAACGGTCAAGGTCAACCACCTAGGAGACTGGGGAAAACAGTTTGGAATGTTGATTGTTGCCTACAAGAAATGGGGAAATGAGGAAGCCGTTAAAGCGCATCCAATCGATGAACTTCTTAAACTCTACGTTCGCATCAATGCTGAAGCTGAAAAAGACCCTAGCTTGGATGAAGAAGCACGCGAATGGTTCCGCAAACTGGAGAATGGAGATGAGGAAGCCCTCGCTCTCTGGCAATGGTTCCGTGATGAAAGTTTAGTGGAATTCAACCGCCTTTACAATGAATTGCAAGTCGAATTTGACAGCTACAACGGGGAAGCCTTTTACAATGATAAGATGGATGCTGTTGTAGACATTCTCGCTGAAAAAGGACTTCTTGTTGAGTCAGAAGGAGCCCAAGTTGTCAATCTTGAGAAATATGGAATTGAACATCCAGCCCTTATCAAAAAATCTGATGGTGCAACTCTCTATATCACACGTGACTTAGCTGCAGCCCTTTACCGTAAAAACGAATACCAATTTGCAAAATCCATCTATGTTGTTGGTCAAGAGCAATCTGCCCACTTCAAACAACTCAAGGCAGTACTACAAGAGATGGGCTACGATTGGAGTCAAGACATTGTCCATGTTCCATTTGGATTGGTAACAAAAGAAGGGAAAAAACTCTCTACTCGTAAAGGAAATGTCATCTTGCTAGAGCCTACTATTGCAGAGGCTGTTAGTCGTGCCAAGGCCCAAATCGAAGCGAAAAATCCTGAGTTAGAAAATAAAGACCAGGTTGCCCACGCTGTTGGAGTTGGGGCTATCAAGTTCTATGATCTTAAAACCGACCGTACAAATGGATATGACTTCGACCTTGAAGCTATGGTATCCTTTGAAGGAGAAACTGGGCCTTACGTTCAATACGCCTACGCTCGTATCCAATCTATCTTGCGCAAAGCCGATTTTAAACCAAATACAGCTGGCAACTACAGCCTGAATGATGCTGAAAGCTGGGAAATCATTAAACTACTCCAAGACTTCCCACGTATTATCAATCGTGCAGCAGATAACTTTGAACCTTCTATCATTGCGAAATTTGCGATTAGTTTGGCTCAAGCATTTAACAAATATTATGCACATACACGTATCCTAGATGAAAGTCCTGAGCGCGACAGTCGTCTAGCTCTCAGCTACGCAACCGCAGTCGTCCTCAAAGAAGCTCTTCGTTTGCTCGGAGTAGAGGCACCGGAGAAGATGTAAATCGCCAAAGTTACTTGATTGCAAAGCAATCTAAGTAACTAACACCAAATCCTATCAGGGATTTGGCTTGGCGCTTCACTAGTAAAGAAACATAAATATTCTCGATTTATGTTTCTTTACGTCGTAACCAGAGACACTTGCCTAAACACCTCACTAAATTGGTCAATCAAATCTATTAATTAGTTTAAGGGCTGGTCGTAATCTTCAAGTCACTTGAATGCAAGTCAATCTAAGCAACGAATGTCAAAGCCTATCATAGATTTGGTTAGGCGCTTCACTAATTCGATCTATTCACTACTATTTCTTTATCATACATGGAGATTTCCTATGAGCCAATATGCTTATATCCTCGTTATAATTAGCTTGGTTTTCCTTTTTCTGCTCAATAAGTACGAGAAAGAAAGACTGCAAAAGCTCTACCAAGAGCAACTCTTGAAGGATGAAATATTTAAGGCTGACATCAAAGAGAAAATTCACACGACTGACAACATCAATGATGTCATTGCACATATCAATAAAACTTACCATCTGGGAATGTTGCTCTCAAAAGACGTCACAGATCAATTGAAATAATCAAAATCCGAGAAGCTTTCTTCTCGGATTTTGATTCGCCCTAGTCAACGTCATCCCCTTGAAACAGCCACAGTTATTTTCATATGATTTTTGTGAATTTTTTCAGGATTTTCTAACTTTTTTCAAAATATTCTTGCATTTCTTTTAAGTTTTTTGTAGAATAGTAGCTATCTATTCAGATTATTCTGAAAATTCAAAAATAGGAGCGTTTATTATGTCACAAGTTACTTTATCAAGCCAGTCAACCTGGACAAGCAAACTAAAGGCAATGGGGCCAGGTATCCTCATGGCTTCTGCCGCCGTTGGAGGTTCTCACATCGTATCCTCTACTCAAGCTGGTGGTTCTTATGGTTGGTCACTACTCCTCTTGGTTATCTTGGCCAATGTTTTTAAATACCCATTTTTCCGTTTTGGCGCCGAATATACTGCTGACACTGGTAAAACCTTGGTCGAAGGCTATGCCGAAAAAGGAAAAATCTATCTCTGGATTTTCTTTGTCCTCAATGTTTTCTCTGCCATGGTCAACACAGCTGGAGTCGCTATCCTTTGCTCAGCCATCATCGCTAGCGCCTTCCCAATGATTGGCCTTAGCATCACTCAGTGGTCCCTGATCCTTGTTGCAGTCATTTGGGCCATGCTACTATTTGGTGGCTACAAACTATTGGATGGTATGGCAAAATGGATCATGTCTGCTTTGACCATTGCAACTGTTCTTGCAGTTATCATTGCGGCAATTAAGCATCCAGAATACAGCTCTGATTTTGTCGAAAAGACACCTTGGCAAATGGCGGCCCTCCCTTTTATCGTTTCCCTCTTAGGATGGATGCCTGCCCCTATTGAAATTTCAGCCATCAATTCACTCTGGTCTGCTGAAAAGAAAAAGACTGTCAACTTTAATACAGAGGACGCCCTTTTCGACTTTAACGTTGGTTACATTGGAACTGCTATCCTGGCTGTATTCTTTGTAGCACTCGGAGCACTCATTCAGTATCCTACAGGACAAGCAGTTGAAGCCGCTTCAGCTAAGTACATTTCTCAATTCGTGGGTATGTATGCCTCTGTTCTTGGAGAATGGTCCCGTTACTTGATCACCTTCATCGCCTTTCTCTGTATCTTTGGAACAGTCATTACTGTTATCGATGGTTACTCTCGTGTCAATCAGGAATCGCTACGACTCTTGATTCGTCAAAAAGAGGATGATAGCAAATCTTTGAACATCTGGATGACCATTACCGCTATCATTGGTATCGTAATCATTAAATTCTTTGCTGGTCAAGTTTCTACCATGCTTCGCTTTGCCATGATTGGTTCTTTCCTGACAACACCATTCTTCGCTCTTTTGAACTATGTATTGGTGACACGTGAAAATAAAAATCTTCCTTCTTGGCTAAAACTCCTCGCTATCGCAGGATTGATTTTCCTCTTTGGCTTCGCTATCTTCTTTATCTATGCACTTGCTATCGGAAAAGCAGGATAGTTTATAAATGGCACCCTTACGGGGTGCTTTTTGTATACACAAAAAGCAGTTGAAAATCTCAACTGCCCCTCAGTACTACTTTATTTTTCTGTTTCTAACTCATACAAATCTGCAATGATTGCTGCGACCTTTTTAATATCTCCCAGCATACCACGCATTTCAAAGTCAGCCAAAACTGGGAAACCAAAGCGCTGACTATACTGCTTGGCTGTCAGGCAGTATTGATTGTTAAAATTACGATTACCAGAACCGACTACCCCAAAACACTTACTAGCATTGTCCCCATAGGCGATAAAGTCGCCCACTGGAGTCGTTAGAATCTCAACATCGCCGTTATCGACGCCGTTCCCACCTTCTAGATAGGTCGGCAAAAAAGCGATATAGGGATGTTCCATTTCAAAGAATTCTTGACCTTCCTTGACTAGGTCCTTGATATGGATTTTTTGGACCTCAATCCCTTCGTACTGGGACAAGAGATAATCCTTGAGTCGGGTTACAAAACTTTCTGTATTCCCACTCAGACTGATATACACTAAGGATATTTTTTTCATGTTGACCTCGATTTTTATGTTTACGATATAAAAAGAACTACCAAAATTGTAACTTGATAGTTCTTTTTTGTCAATACTTAGGCAACTTCTTCTGCTTCGACTTCCTCAGCCAAATCTTTTTGTTGGCGCCACATCTTGTAAAAGACTAAGGCTAAAAAGAGAACATTGATGATGATGAACAAAATATCCGTCCCTTTTGCTAATGCTCCCATTCCTAAGCCAAGGGTACTATCTTTGATTAATTGAACTGCATCTTGAATGTTCATATAGCTATAAACCAAACCAACAATAGCTAGTAAAACATAGCCAATATAAGTATAGTTTGCAAATTGCACGTTTTTACGTACGAGAAATACAAAGGCCACTACAACTAAAATTGCAGATAAAATAATCAACAACATATTAAAAATAGAGTGAGAGGATTCTGACACTTTGTAAGTATAGTTGACCGTGTCTTCTAATTGCTGGGCAGTGAGCGTCCCGCTATTTGCCAGGCTAGCACGAAGAGCATCTTTACTTGGCAATGGACTCAAGATTCCAAATAGTGACATAGATGAAATAAGGGCTGATAGGACTAGCAAGACCCAAAGATAAATAGGATTCTTTTTCATGTTTTCCTCCATAAGATATTTTGAACATTATAGCATTTTTTGTACAGGAATACAACTTTTACAAGTTGGTTTCGACTTGTTTGCGATAAGCTTTTGGTGATTTTCCGCACAATTTACGGAAAACCTTGTAGAAATATCCAACATTGCTGTAACCAACAGCATAGCAAACATCTTCAATACTATCATTAGTTGAAAGCAAGAGCTGTTGCGCTGCCTTAATTCGCTGTTTGTTGAGCAATTCTGCGAAGGTTGAGTTGGTTTCTCGCTTGATTAACTGACCGAGATAGACAGGATTGATAAAGAGATCCTTGCTGATATCCTTAAGCGAGAGCTCTTTCTGATAATCACGCCCAATCACCTCCAGAACGCTCACCACATTTTCATTCATGCGGTACTGGCCAAAGAACTTGGTCAAGGTTTCTTTGATATAGGCAACCAATTCTTCAAAGGAGTTAATGGCATGGATGGCTTTGACAATCTCCGTCATATCATCTGCTTTTAGGTGTTCAAACAAATGGAAGACATCCATGACAAACTGGGTGAAGAGCTGCTTCGTGATGGCCACGCGCGGGGTATTCTTCAAAACAACCTTCTCTAGCAGGGTTAATTCTTCGATGATTTGATTGATATTCCCTTGGATAATCACCCGATAAATCGGCTCGTAATAAGCAAACAAACTCTCGGATTTTTCTAGATTGACTGAACCGTAGAAGAGGGCTTTTTCAGCATTGATCTTCCAATTCTCAAAGGACTGCTGGTAGGGTGCTTCAAATGGTGTCACGACGATGCCATCGAGCGGTTGATCAGAGATGAAAATCTGCCAGTCTTGCCCCAAAACATAGTAAGGAATGGTAAAAGAGCCTTGCTTTTCCTTTGAAAATCCTATCCACCAGCTGTCTTTACCTGACAGGTAGTTAGTAAAGCCTGTCTCATCCAATTCTTGACTGAGGGTCTGACTTTGCTCCACCTTTTCTTGAAGCTGTAGCGCAATCTTTTCTAATAAATTGCCCAACTCCACCTTGTCTACTGGCTTGACCAGATAATCCACGACACTAAGGTTCATGGCTTTTTTGACATAATCAAACTCCTGATAACCAGACAGCAAGATATAATAGGTATCTGGAAGTAGCTCTTTCATTTCCCTAATCATCTCAAGTCCTGTCTTATCTGGCATGTTGACATCGGAAATGATCACATCTACTGGATTTTTCTTAACATAGTCCAAAGCATCATCTGCGTGATTAGCTGTTGCGACGACTTGCATATCCCATTTTTCAAAGGGGATTAATCGCTTGAGCCCCTCTGTCACCATGTACTCATCGTCTACTAATAAAACTTTATACATTTCTACCCTTTCTATTCATCCTGGATAGTGATATGGTAACGAACACCTTCTTGCTCAGCTGACTCTACACTGATTTGGTAGCGATCCCCAAAGTAGAGAACAAAGCGTTCGTGTACATTTACTATTCCAATTGATTGCCGCTCCCCACTATAGCTTGCCTCGTGTTCAAAACTTCGTTGAGCTAATTTTTCTTGCAAGCTAGCTAGTTTCTCAGAGGACATTCCCCGACCATTGTCTACTACTAAGATTTCAACGAATCCTTGACCCTTCAAGGCTTTGATACTGATGACATTATCTGTTCTGCGATGGTCAACACCATGGGCAAAGTAGTTTTCTACTAATGGTTGGAGTGTAAATTTTGGAATCCTCATTT
>CAUVGG010000007.1:0-28751 GCA_963551305.1 uncultured Streptococcus sp. | reverse complement strand
TTGCTTCTGACCCAGATATCTTTGTCTTGGATGAGCCGACGACAGGGATGGATGCTGGAAGCAAAAATGAATTTTACGAACTCATGCACCACAGTGCCCACCATCATGGCAAGGCCGTTTTGATGATTACCCATGATCCTGAGGAGGTTAAGGACTATGCGGATCGCAATATTCATCTAGTCCGTAACCAAGACTCGCCATGGCGTTGTTTCAACGTTCACGAAAGCGACCAGGAGGTGGAATATGCTTAGTTTGTTATCTTATGACTTCATGCAGCGTGCCTTCTTGGCGGTCATTGCCATGAGTCTCTTTTCTCCAGTTCTTGGAACCTTCCTTATCTTGCGTCGTCAGAGTCTCATGAGTGATACACTCAGTCACGTTTCTCTATCAGGGGTAGCCTTTGGTCTGGTTTTGGGGATTTCTCCAACTATTTCAACCATTGCTATCGTCTTGATCGCTGCGGTCTTTCTAGAGTATCTCCGGACAGTCTATAAGAACTTTATGGAAATAGGAACTGCCATCCTCATGTCTACAGGGCTTGCAGTCTCCCTTATCGTGATGAGTAAGGGGAAAAGTTCGAGTTCCATGAGTTTGGACCAATATCTCTTTGGTTCGATTGTGACCATTAGCCAGGAGCAGGTGATTTTCCTCTTTGCCATTGCTGCGGTCGTTTTACTCTTGACTTTCTTATTCTTGCGACCAATGTATATCCTGACTTTTGATGAGGACACGGCCTTTGTGGATGGCTTGCCAGTTCGTACCATGTCTATCCTCTTTAACATGGTGACAGGGGTGGCGATTGCCCTTATGATTCCAGCAGCAGGAGCTCTTCTGGTATCGACCATTATGGTCTTGCCAGCTAGTATTGCCCTTCGTCTGGGGAAAAACTTTAAATCCGTTATGTTGCTAGCCAGCGCTATTGGCTTTTTGGGAATGGTGGCAGGTCTCTATATTTCCTACTATGCGGAAACCCCTGCCAGCGCTAGTATCACCATTATCTTTGTAGCTGTCTTTTTGTTAGTCAGTCTACTGAAACGTTTTATCAAATAGGAGAATGAAATGAAAAAACTGAGCTTACTACTAGCTAGTCTATGTGCCTTGTTTTTAGTGGCTTGTTCCAATCAAAAGCAGGCAGATGGGAAGCTAAATATCGTGACAACCTTTTACCCTGTCTACGAATTTACCAAGCAAGTCGCAGGAGATACTGCTAATGTAGAACTTCTAATCGGTGCTGGTACAGAACCTCATGAGTACGAACCGTCTGCCAAGGCAGTTGCCAAAATCCAAGACGCAGATACCTTCGTCTATGAAAATGAAAATATGGAAACTTGGGTTCCAAAATTGCTAGAATCCTTGGATAAGAAAAAAGTGAAAACCATCAAGGCGACAGGTGATATGCTCCTCTTGCCAGGTGGTGAGGAAGAAGAGGAAGGGCATGATCATGGCGGTGAGGGTCACCATCACGACTACGATCCCCACGTTTGGCTTTCACCAGCACGTGCTATCAAACTGGTAGAGCATATCCGTGACAGCTTGTCAGCAGATTATCCTGATAAAAAAGAGACTTTTGAGAAGAATGCTGCTGCCTATATTGAGAAGTTACAAGCCTTGGACAAGGCATACACAGATGGCTTGTCTCAAGCCAAACAAAAGAGCTTTGTGACCCAGCACGCTGCCTTTAACTACCTTGCCTTGGACTACGGTCTCAAGCAAGTATCCATCTCAGGTCTCTCACCAGATGCAGAGCCATCGGCAGCACGTTTGGCAGAATTGACAGAGTATATCAAGAAAAACAAGATTTCTTATATCTACTTTGAGGAAAATGCCTCACAAGCCCTCGCCAATACCCTCTCAAAAGAAACGGGCATCAAACTAGATGTGCTCAATCCGCTAGAAAGTCTGACAGAAGAAGCAACCAAGGCTGGTGAGGACTATATCTCCGTGATGGAGAAAAACCTCAAGGCTCTCAAGCAGACAACAGATCAAGAAGGACCGGAAATCGAGCCAGAAAAGGAAGAAAACACCAAGACAGTTCACAATGGTTACTTTGAGGATGCAGATGTCAAAGACCGCACCTTAAGTGACTATACTGGTAACTGGCAGTCTGTCTATCCTTTCCTTGAGGATGGAACTTTTGATCAAGTCTTTGACTACAAGGCTAAGTTGACTGGCAAGATGACCAAGGATGAGTACAAGGCCTACTATAGAAAAGGCTATCAGACAGATGTGACTAAGATCAACATTACGGATAATACTATGGAATTTGTTCAAGGTGGCCAAAGCAAGAAATTCACCTACAAGTATGTCGGCAAGAAAATTTTGACTTATAAGAAAGGCAATCGTGGTGTGCGCTTCCTCTTTGAAGCGACAGATGCGGACGCTGGACAGTTCAAGTACGTTCAGTTTAGTGATCACAATATTGCCCCAGTTAAGGCAGAACATTTCCATATCTTCTTTGGAGGTACCAGCCAAGAAGCCCTCTTTGAAGAGATGGATAACTGGCCAACCTACTACCCAGATAACCTATCTGGACAAGAAATCGCCCAAGAAATGTTGGCGCATTGATGCAAGAGAAGATCCCGCAAATCTGCGGGATTTTTTGCTGGAAATGATTAGGTTGTTAGGTATTATAGTACATAGCTGTGCTGTTCACAATGTGATAAAGCAGTCATTTTTTGCTTAGTAGACTTTGGCTGATTCTAACTAGCTGGCAAATACAAAAGCTACGATTGTACAAATTATAGAATCTTTTCAGGGGATTTAGGAAGAAATCTTAGTCATATTGACGCTACTATCGCTTTTTGTTATAGTCAAGGAGAGAGCAGTCTGGAATAATAGTTTATTCACAGTCTGTGGATAAGTCTAGGAGAAAATGACATACAACTCATGGTGTTGAAGTATCCTGATAATAGTTCCGTATATTAGTGACTTTCTAGAAAGCTAGTAGAAACCCTAGTATAAAGCTATTTGATAAAGGTCTGTTTAGGGTGAAAGCTTCCAAGTCTAAAAGCTGGAGTCTGAAAAGACTAGTTTTTAGGTATGTTTTCTTATCCACAAGTTGTGGATAACTTTGTGAACAAGAGAAAGAGATATGAGATGATGACGAACATAAAACCACATGGACCATTACCAAGTCAGGCCCAGCTGGATTATTTAGAGGATGAACTAGCTGCCTTTATCCATTTTGGCCCCAATACCTTTTATGACCAAGAATGGGGAAGTGGGCAAGAGGATCCTGTGCGTTTTAACCCGACCAAGTTAGATGCGCGTGAATGGGTTCGGGTACTCAAAGAAACAGGTTTTAAAAAGCTGATTTTGGTGGTCAAGCACCACGATGGTTTTGTCCTCTACCCGACAGCACATACAGATTATTCGGTCAAGGCTAGCCCTTGGAGGGATGGAAAGGGGGACTTGCTCCTTGAGGTTTCCCAAGCTGCGACTGAGTTTGACATGGACATGGGAGTGTATTTGTCTCCTTGGGATGCTCACAGTCCCCTCTATCACGTGGACCGAGAAGCGGACTACAATGCCTACTATCTGGCTCAGTTGAAGGAAATCTTGTCAAACTCTGCCTATGGCAATGCCGGTAAGTTCACTGAGGTTTGGATGGATGGTGCTCGAGGCGAAGGGGCCCAGAAGGTCAACTATAAGTTTGAGACCTGGTTTGAAACCATTCGTGACTTGCAGGGCGATTGTTTGATTTTCTCAACTGAGGGAACTAGTATTCGCTGGATTGGAAATGAACGAGGTTATGCAGGGGATCCCTTGTGGCAAAAAGTCAAACCAGACCAGTTAGGAACAGAGACGGAATTAGATTATCTACAGCACGGAGACCCCTCGGGTACGTTGTTTTCAATCGGTGAGGCAGATGTTTCCCTTCGGCCGGGTTGGTTTTACCATGAGGATCAGGATCCCAAGTCTCTTGAGGAATTGGTCGAAATCTACTTTCACTCAGTGGGGCGGGGAACCCCTCTCTTGCTCAATATTCCGCCTAATAAAGATGGCCTCTTTGACGAAAAGGATATCCAGAGACTGTATGAATTTAGAGCTTACTGTGATGAGCTCTACAAAGAAGATTTGGCTTTGGGAGCCAAGGTATCTGGCCCTGATCTATCACCAGACTTTGCCTGTCATCATCTGACAGATAGACTGGAAACTAGTTCATGGGCAAGTGATTCAGAGTTGCCAATCCAATTAGAACTTGATTTAGGGGCTCCTAAAGCTTTTGATGTGATTGAGTTAAGAGAAGATTTGAAGCTGGGGCAACGCATCGCTACTTTCCATGTTCAGGTAGAGTTGGATGGTGTCTGGCAGGAGTTTGGATCTGGTTATACTGTTGGCCACAAACGTCTCTTACGAGGATCGGTCGTTGAGGCGCAGAAGATACGTGTGACCATTACAGAGGCACAGGCTTTGCCTTTGTTGACCAAAATCTCACTCTATAAAACACCTACCTTGTTGAAAAAAGAAGCTGTTCAGCAGCTAGACTTTTCAGAAAAAAGTCTAGCTGTGACCAAGGGAGAAAATGTCCACTTTACAGTGAAACGCAGAGAATCTAATAGTCCTTTGGAAGCTAAGATTTCGATTCAACCAGGGACGGGTGTGCATGGTGTCGCTTATCGGGACGAGATTCAAGTCCTTGCGTTTCAAGTTGGCGAGACTGAAAAAAAGCTAACGCTACCAACCTTGTATTTTGCAGGAGATAAAACCTTGGACTTTTATCTGAATTTGACGGTAGATGGTCAGCTTGTAGATCAACTTCAGGTCCAAGTTTCATAAAAAAAACCTTTGCATCGTGCAAAGGTTCTTTTGGTTATGAGTGATTTGGTAGCCAGCTGAGGGTGAAGGTCAGTTGCTCAGCTTTCAAGAGGTCTTGGTGTTGGATGCTAGATACAGAGGTCTTGTCCAATCGACACTCTTTGACAAAGTTAAAATGGCTGTAGTTTTGCTCAGCATGGATATCTAGCCATTTATTTTCCTTAGCTAGGTAGACACGCAGATGGTCAAAGAGAGGGATTCCGAGGTCGTAGCTGGGTTTGCCTGGACAGGTCGGGTAGAATCCAAGAGCCGACCAGATGTACCAAGCAGAGAGACTACCGTTGTCCTCATCGCCAGGATAGGCTTGCCAACTTGGGTGAAAGGCTTTCTGACGTATCGACTTGATGAGAAGAGCAGTGTAGTCAGGGTAGTCACTGTAGCGGAAGAGATAAGGGATGTGGAAACTAGGTTGGTTGGAAATGGCGACTTGTCCAAAGGGAGCAGTAGCCATCTCGCTCATTTCATGAATCTCGTAACCATAGCCAGTTGTTTCAAAGAGAGGAGTATCCTGACAGGCTTTCAAAAGGTAGCGACTAAAGACTTCTTTTCCACCCATCAGTTGACGCAAACCTGGGATGTCATGTAAGACACCTAAAGTCGCTTGAATGGCAGAACATTCGGCGTAGTCACGTCCCCAACTGTAAGGGGAGAAGTCAGGACGGAAGTTTCCTTGACGATCTCGCGCTCGCATGTAGCCTGTCTCAGAGTCAAAGAGATGACGGAAATTTTGAGAAGAAGTGTTATAAGTGTTAGCAATCTCTGTTTTCCCTAGTTTTTCGGCACAGCTGGCGATGCAAAAATCACTATAGGCGTAGTCTAGGGTGTGGCTGACGCTTTCGTGATTGTCTGTGGATAGATAGCCCAGTTCTTGGTATTGGGTTAGTCCGTGACGACCATTGATGCCGAGAGGGTCAGACTTGGTGGCTGTTTCAAGCATGGCTTGGAGGAGTTCTTCTTCCAAGTCAGGAGCCATTTCCTTGCAGGCACTATCTACGATAATACCGTCCAATAGAGTCCCTGGCATCATGCCACGTTCATCTGGGGCTAGCCATTTAGGCAGAAAACCAGTATCGCGGTAGCTATTGAGGAAACCTTCTAGAAAGCGGTGATAGTGTTCCGGTATGATAAGGGCAAAGAGGGGGAAGGTGGTGCGAAAGGTATCCCAGAAACCATTGTTGTTAAAGAGAACACCAGGCTTGACAGTATCAGTAGACAAATCCATGTGGATGGCCTGCCCTGACTCGTTCACCTCATAAAATGTCTGTGGGAAGAGGAAGAGTCTGTAAAGGCAGTGATCAAAGAAGGTTCGGTCGGCTTCCCCTGTCTCCACGATATCAAAACGGTGGAGGAGATTTTCCCAGTCTGCTTGGGCATTTGCTTTACAGTTATCAAAGTCCGTTTGAGGTAGATTAAGTAGAGCTTGAGAAGGAGAGATGAAAGAAGTCGCTAATTGGATCTCAGCATGACTGTCTGCGAGGTCAATTCGCCAGTCTCCGCTTTCTTGGCTGACTGCAAGAATATCCGTGTTTATTTGTAGGGCGGTGAAGAATATCAGTGGATTTTTATTGGTTTCTGTATTGCCTTCTTGTCGTAGGGCCAGAGTCCGCTTATCTACTTGCTCCACTGTCAGTTCATCTGCTGCGTGAAGATAGAGGGCGAGGGCTTTGCCTTGCTTTTGCTCCAAACGAATAGAAGCGCCATAGCAAGTCGGTGTGAGCTGGCTTTCAATCTGATAGCGCAGGGAGAAAATCTTCAAATAATGAGGTTGGAAAGAGGCCTTATCTAGGTCATAGGAAGACTGACGATGGAAGAGGCTGTTTCCACCTAGATGGCCTGCGACAGGAGTCAGAAGGAGCCAAGAGTAGTCGCCAATCCAAGGACTGGGCTGATGGGTTAATCGAATCCCTTGAAAGACGGGCAGATGCGGATCGAAAAACCAAGCTCCCTCCTGGTCACTGGTCTGGGGCACAAAGTAATTCATCCCAAAAGGCACGCCCGTGTAGGGCAAGGTATTTCCCCGAGAGAAGGCATGCTTGCTAGCAGTGCCAAAGCGGGTATCGATGGACTCAAGTAGTAGTTTCATGATTATCTCTTTGTAAACGTTTTATATTTTATATAGTATAACATGAAATGAACAAAAAAGCTTCAGATCAATATAAATTCCTTAAAGCTTGATCATCTATGATATGAATGGTACGACGAATCTTTCGAATATAGTGATGTTCTTCAAAAATCTTAAATTTTCGCGAAATGGTTTCGGGTCTCGTTCCGAGGTAACTAGCAAGTTCCTTTTCTGAAATTGGCAAAGTAAAGGTGAATTTAGGATTGTCACTTTTTTCGGTAAGATGAATAAGATAGCAAGCTAGGCGTTGTTCTATTTTTTCAAGGGCCAATAAGGTGACTTGTTCTTCCGTCTGGATTGCTTTTCTGGCATTAAGACGTAGAAGTTGCCAACTAAAATGTGGAAAACTCTGGAGAAGGTATTGAAAATCTTTTTTATAAATGACACAGATTTCTGTAGAGACCAAGGCTTCCCCGTAGAGATCCTGATTATTCTCTTCAAAGAGATAGTTTTCTCCTTCATAATTTCCTTTGCCAACGATACGGATACATTGCTCGGTTCCATCATTAGTCAGACGATAGACCTTAAATTGTCCTCTATTAACAATGATTAAAGTTTCCTCATCAAAGGGTGAGAAAATTAACTCGCCCTTTTTAAATTTCTTATGGTGAAACAGACTTTGGATACCCTGAAGTTCATCACGGGAGAGGGAGCTAAAAAGGGGAACGGTATAAAAGCATGGTTGTGACATAGAAACTCCTAATTTTGAAGAAATTTATAGAAACTTGACGAATATCAATTTTTTTATCATTTAGATACAGTAAAATAAAAAACACAATATATAGCGTAGATGTATTTAACAAACACAATATATTGTACCAAAAAAGGAGGAGTCATGCAAAAAATTAGATTTTATTATATTAGTTTAAGTGGGAATACAAGTTCTTTTGTACAACGGGTCAGTCAATATATAAAGACGACGCATCATAGAGAAGTTGAGTCTTTGAATATAAAAGATTTAAAGGGAAAGGCGATTACGGTAGATGGTCCTTTTGTCAGTTTTTTGCCAACTTATCTAGAGGGGGGGAATGGAATTGATACTGGTTTCCAAGAAATTCTAACGGGAAATCTTCGAAAATTTTTGGAGTATCAAGGAAATTTTCGTTATTGCTTAGGAATTATCGGGAGTGGTAATCGAAATTTCAATAAGCAATTCTGTCTAACGGCTTTTCAATATGCAGAGCAGTTTGGCTTTCCTGTTATAGATGTTTTTGAATTACGTGGGACAGATGAAGATGTAGAGAGGATCTCCAAACATATTTTAGCTAGTTTTGAGAAAGCGGAGGAAAAAATAGATGTCAGCTACTAAGGATTATTTTGTTTTGAACAATATGGTGAATATCCCAATTGATGGTGAAATTCCTCTTTACTATGATAGAGAAGCCTTAACAGACTATTTAAAGAATGAAATTGAACCTCATACGATGCATTTTTCAAGTTTGAAAGAACGCCTCCAGTATTTAATTCGAGAGGATTATGTGGATGAAGAGGTTGTGGGCTTGTATCATGGGGAGTCTGGTGAGATTGATAGTAATTTTTTAGAGGACTTATATCAAAAGATCAAGGAACATGGTTTTGCCCTTAAGAGTTTTATGGGAGCTTATAAATTTTATAATCAATATGCACTAAAGACTGATGATTCCAAGACCTATTTGGAATCGTTTGAGGACCGGGTGTTCCTTAATGCCCTCTATCTAGGAAATGGCGATCAGAACTTAGCGGCAAAAATTGCGGAGGAAATGATCACCCAACGGTACCAACCTGCGACCCCCACATTCTTAAATGCAGGGAAAAAACGGCGTGGTGAGATGGTCTCTTGTTTTCTGATAGATCTTGATGATTCTATGTTATCTATCGGACGTGGGGTCAATTCTGCTTTGCAACTTTCTAGACTTGGTGGTGGGGTTGGAGTGAATTTATCGAACCTACGTGCGAGTGGTTCTCCTATAAAAGGAATTGAACATGCTTCTTCGGGAGTACTTCCTGTAATGAAACTACTAGAAGACTCTTTTAGCTATAGCAATCAACTAGGACAGAGAAATGGGGCAGGGGTCGTTTACTTAAACGTTTTTCATCAGGATATTCTCGCCTTTTTATCGACAAAGAAGGAAAATGCAGATGAAAAAATTCGTGTTAAAACCCTCTCTCTGGGGTTGGTCGTTCCGGATAAGTATTACGAGCTAATTAAAACAAATCAACCCATGTATCTGTTTAATCCTTATCATGTTGAAAAAGTCTATGGGAAACCTTTTTCGTATGTAGATATCACGGCTGAATACGACCGATTGGTTGCAAATCCAGCTATCGAAAAGACGGTTGTTCAAGCGAGAGAATTGGAACAGGAAATTTCCCGCTTGCAACAAGAGTCTGGCTATCCTTATATTTTAAATATCGATGTCGCTAATCGTGCGAATCCCGTCAAGGGGAAAATCATTATGAGTAATCTTTGTTCGGAGATTTTGCAACCACAGACTCCATCCGTATTGAATGATGATTTGTCCTATCATGAGGTGGGAACGGATATTAGTTGTAACCTTGGATCAACTAATATTGTTAATTTACTAAAATCTGAAGATTTTGCTGCCTCTGTTGATACAATGGTTCGTGCCTTAACGACTGTTACGGATCTAGAGTCTGTTGAAGAGGTGCCTACAGTAAATAAGGGAAATCGTCTCTACCATACGATAGGACTCGGAGCGATGGGATTACACACAGCCCTCGCTTTGCACCAAATCAAGTATGGTTCAAAAGAGTCTTTAGAATTTACAGAAGCTTATTTCTTAGCATTGAATTATTATTCTTTAGTATCTAGCAATAGAATCGCAAGAGAGCGACATGAGACATTTTATGAATTTGCGGATTCACGTTATGCCGATGGAAGTTATTTTTCATCATATGTAGAGCAGGATTTTGTATTTAGATTTCCTAAGATAGCAGCCATTTTTAAGAATATTCCTATTCCAACGAAAGAAGATTGGAAGGTACTAAGGGAGAAGGTCATGAAAGATGGTCTCTACCATCGAAATCGTTTAGCAGTAGCGCCTAATGGTTCTATCTCTTATATCAATGAAACGAGCGCTTCTCTTCATCCGATTACTCAGTTGGTAGAAAATCGGCAGGAAAAGAAGGTGGGATCGATCTTTTATCCCGCTCCGTATCTGTCCAATGATACCTTACCATTTTATGAGACTGCTTATAACATGGATCAGCGTAAAATTATTGATGTATATGCAGTCGCACAAAAACATATTGATCAGGGAATGAGTTTGACTCTCTTTATGCGTTCTCAATTACCTGAAGGACTGTATGAATGGAAAACTAAGGGAAATACAATGCTAACGACACGTGACTTGAATCGCCTTCGGAATTACGCATGGCGAAAAGGGATAAAATCACTTTATTATGTCAGAACCTATACAGAGGATGACGAATTTAACAGTGTAAATAGCTGTGAATCTTGTATGATTTAAGGAGAGAAGATGTCAAAAAAATTTCTATATTACAAAGCAATCAACTGGAATGAGATTGAGGATGAATTAGATAACGCTACGTGGGAGAGAGCGACATCGTTATTTTGGCTAGACAATCGAATTCCAATTGAAAATGACAAACCTGCTTTTAATCGTTTGTCGGCAGAGGAGAAGCAGGAATTAAATCGCTCGCTGATCTTTCTTGCAAATTTATCAACTTATCAGTCGTTAGAGGCGGAGGAGTTTATACGGCATAGTGAACGCTCGCAACAGGAGGTTGCTATTGTAAACAATCTACAGTTCACTGAAATGGTAAATACCAAGGCCTATAATACTATTTTATACTCCTTTAATGAGGACGAGCGGGAGGTGGCATCCTTATTTGAGTGGGTAGATCAACATAAATTGGTAGTGGAGCGACTAGAAAGAGTCGATACGGTATATCATAGTAAAAATGCGATTCAGAAGCGCTTTATGGCTACTTGTGTGGAAGGAATTATGACTTATAGTCAACTTGCTTTTTTGATGAAATTGTGGATTCAAAAGGGCTTTACTAATCTTGGCGAAATGGTGAAAATGATTCTCTTGAATGAGTCATTGCATTGTGACTATCTGATACATAAAGTCAATCTTCTTTTGGCAAGAATGGATAGAGCTGACCAAATCTCATTTCAAACCTGGGCTGTTGAAATGATTGATAGAATCTTAGAAACAGAGGGGAAGATTATTTGTGAACTTTATGTAGATGCTGACATTCAAAAATTGGCGCGGAACCTTGTACAAAGAGAAGCCAATCGTTTGTTAGAGAGTATCGGGGTTGAAGAGAGATACCCAGTTGATAGAGAGATTCCCTCCACACTTGATCGAGTGTTGAACAGATTGAGAAAGCACGAGCTTCTCGGGAAGATGTCTATCCATAGGATAGAAGAATCGCGTGATGATGATTATAATTTTTGAGGAGGATTTACATGTTACATCGGACATTGAATTGGAAAGAAGTTGAGGACGAGTTAGACGACTATGTTTGGGATAAAGCCACGGCACAATTTTGGATTGATACTCGTGTTCCAGTATCAAATGATTTGCTTGATTGGAAGCAACTATCAGATCCGGAAAAAGAGGTTGTCAAGAAAGCGGTAGGGGGCTTGGCTTTGCTTGATACGCTTCAATCTGAAGAGGGGTTGTATTCTATTAAACAGCACGTTCGAACTCGCAAGGAGAGAGCGGTTCTGAGTGATTTTACATTTATGGAATCTATCCATGCTAAGACATACGGTACCATATTGATTTCGTTAAATACTTTTAAGGAAATTGAGAAAATATATGATTGGATGAATCAGGATCCTAAAATGCAGTATAAAGCCCAAAAGATAAATGAGATGTATCAGCATGGAACCCCTCTACAGGTGATGGTTGCGAGTGTCTTTTTAGAAGGAATCCTATACTATAGCAACTTTTTCATACCGCTTTGGTATCGTGGACAAAATAAACTAGCTAATCTAGCAGAGTTAATTAAATTAGTAATTAGGGACGAATCTGTACATGGGACTTATCTGGGATATAAGTTTCGCTTAACTTTTGATGAGCTCTCAGAGGCAGAACAACATGAGTTCATAACTTGGATGTATCGTTTTTTAGATGATCTTTTAGAAAATGAGTTTGCATATACGGATGAGGTCTATGCGCCTATTGGTTTGGCAGAAGAAATAAAGGTATTTGTTAAATACAATGCCAATAAAGCGCTACAAAATATGGGTTTTCAAAGTTATTTTTCGAATATCACAGCGTCTGATGTAAACCCAATTGTCATGAATGGTATTTCGATTGAAACTGCTAATCACGATTTCTTTTCTCAAGTGGGGGCAGGATATCTAATGGGAAATGCAGAAGCAATGCTAGATGATGACTATGATTTTTAGAATAAACGAAACAATAGGAATCTCTACTTAATTTTTTGCATAAGTTTGTTTCAAAACGCCTTTAGTTTGTGTATATCTTTTGGAGGCGTTTTTTTTTATACTGAACATGAAACTTGTTTGAAAGAGGATATTGCACGATGATTTATTCAAAAGAAATTGTTAGAGAATGGCTAGATGAAGTAGCAGAACGGGCCAAGGACCATCCGGAGTGGGTGGATGTCTTTGAGCGTTGCTACACCGACACCTTGGACAACACGGTCGAGATTCTAGAAGATGGTTCAACTTTTGTATTGACAGGGGATATCCCTGCCATGTGGCTTCGGGATTCGACAGCTCAACTCAGACCCTACCTACATGTGGCTAAAAGAGATGCCCTTCTGCGTCAGACCATTGCAGGTTTGGTTAAGCATCAGATGACCTTAGTACTCAAAGATCCTTATGCCAATTCCTTTAACATTGAGGAGAACTGGAAGGGCCACCACGAGACTGACCACACAGATCTTAACGGCTGGATCTGGGAACGCAAGTATGAGGTGGACTCGCTTTGCTATCCTTTGCAGCTGGCTTATCTCCTTTGGAAAGAAACAGGGGAAACCAGCCAGTTTGATGAAACTTTTGTCACAGCAACTAAGGAAATCCTTCATCTCTGGACGGTAGAGCAAGATCACAACAACTCTCCTTATCGTTTTGTTCGGGATACAGACCGTAAGGAAGACACTTTGGTAAATGATGGCTTTGGACCTGACTTTGCAGTGACAGGTATGACCTGGTCAGCCTTCCGTCCAAGTGATGATTGCTGTCAGTATAGCTATTTGATTCCATCCAATATGTTTGCCGTAGTTGTCTTGGGTTATGTCCAAGAAATCTTTGCAGAATTGAATCTAGCTGATAGCGAGAGTGTCATCGCAGACGCTAAACGTCTGCAAGCAGAGATCCAAGAAGGGATCGAAAACTATGCCTACACCACCAATAGCAAGGGCGAAAAGATTTACGCCTTTGAAGTGGATGGTCTAGGAAATGCTAGCATCATGGATGATCCAAATGTTCCAAGTTTGTTGGCTGCTCCATATCTTGGTTACTGTGCGATTGACGATGAAGTGTATCAAGCAACTCGTCGCACCATTCTGAGTCCTGAAAATCCATACTTCTACCAAGGAGAATACGCTAGTGGACTCGGAAGTTCTCATACCTTCTATCGCTATATCTGGCCGATTGCCCTTTCTATCCAAGGCTTGACAACAAGAGATAAGACGGAGAAGAAATTCTTGCTCGATCAGCTCGTTGCCTGCGATGGTGGCACAGGTGTCATGCACGAAAGCTTCCACGTAGATGATCCAACGCTCTACTCTCGCGAATGGTTCTCATGGGCCAACATGATGTTCTGTGAGTTAGTCTTGGATTACCTGGGTATCCGTTAATACTCTTCGAAAATCTCTTCAAACCACGTCAGCTTCGCCTTGCCGTAGGTATGGTTACTGACTTCATCAAGTTCTATCCACAACCTCAAAGCAGTGCTTTGAGCAGCCTGCGGCTAGCTTCCTAGTTTGCTCTTTGATTTTCATTGAGTATAAGGAGCAGGCTTTTGCTCAACTGATTCTAGGAAAGAATCACAATTTTACATTTAAAACGTTAAAAATAAAAATTTAATTTAGAATGAGGTTTTACTTCATGGAAAATGTTGTCGTACATATTATCTCACATAGTCACTGGGACCGTGAGTGGTACTTACCTTTTGAAAGCCACCGGATGCAGTTGGTGGAATTATTTGACAATCTTTTTGACCTTTTTGAAAATGATCCTGAGTTCAAGAGTTTCCACTTGGATGGTCAAACCATTGTCCTTGATGACTACTTGGAAATTCGTCCTGAAAATCGCGACAAAGTCCAAGGTTACATCGACCAAGGCAAACTCAAAATTGGTCCCTTTTACATCTTGCAGGATGATTACTTGATTTCCAGCGAAGCCAATGTTCGCAATACCTTGATTGGTCAAGCAGAATGTGCAAAATGGGGCAAATCAACCCAGATTGGTTACTTCCCAGATACCTTTGGAAATATGGGACAAGCTCCTCAAATCCTTCAAAAATCAGGCATTCACGTGGCAGCCTTTGGTCGCGGTGTCAAGCCGATTGGATTTGACAACCAAGTCCTCGAAGATGAGCAGTTCACTTCCCAGTTTTCAGAAATGTACTGGCAGGGTGCAGACGGAAGTCGTGTCCTCGGTATCCTCTTTGCCAACTGGTACAGTAATGGGAATGAAATTCCAGTTGATAAAGACGAGGCCTTGACCTTCTGGAAACAAAAATTGGCAGACGTGCGTGACTACGCTTCGACCAACCAATGGTTGATGATGAATGGATGTGACCACCAGCCTGTACAGCGAAATCTGAGTGAGGCCATTCGTGTGGCAAATGAACTCTTCCCAGATGTGACCTTTGTGCATAGTTCATTTGATGACTACATCCACGCAGTAGAAAGTGCTCTGCCGGAGCAACTATCAACGGTTACAGGCGAGTTGACCAGTCAAGAAACAGACGGTTGGTACACACTTGCCAACACTTCTTCTTCACGGATTTACCTCAAACAAGCCTTCCAAGAAAACAGTAACTTGCTGGAGCAAGTAGTGGAACCATTGACTGTAATCACTGGTGGACATAACCACAAGGACCAGTTGACCTATGCTTGGAAAGTCCTTCTACAAAATGCGCCCCATGATAGTATCTGTGGCTGTAGTATTGACGAAGTTCACCGTGAGATGGAAACACGTTTTGCCAAGGTCAACCAAGTCGGTAACTTTGTAAAAACTAACCTTCTCAACGAGTGGAAGGGTAAAATCGCAACTCATGAAGCCCAAAGCGACCATCTCTTTACGGTCATCAACACAGGCTTGCATGACAAGGTTGATACTGTCAGCACAGTGATTGATGTGGCGGTTTGTGATTTCAAAGAATTGCACCCAACAGAAGGCTACAAGAAAATGGCAGCCTTGACCTTGCCAAACTACCGTGTCGAAGACTTGGAAGGACATGCTGTAGAAGCGAAAATCGAAGATCTGGGAGCTAATTTTGAGTATGATTTGCCAAAAGACAAGTTCCGTCAGGCTCGTATCGCTCGACAAGTGCGCGTGACAGTGCCTGTTCATCTGGCACCACTTTCTTGGACAACCTTCCAATTGCTCGAAGGAGAACAAGAACACCGTGACGGTATTTACCAAAACGGAGTGATTGATACGCCGTTTGTAACGGTCAGTGTGGATGAAACTATCACAGTCTACGACAAGACAACTCATGAAGCGTATGAAGATGTTCTTCGCTTTGAAGACCGTGGTGATATCGGAAATGAGTATATCTACTTCCAACCAAAAGGAACAGAACCTATCTACGCTGAGCTAAAAGGCTATGAGGTCTTGGAAAATACAGCACGTTTTGCCAAGATTTTGCTCAAGCATGAATTGACAATTCCAGTAAGTGCAGACGAAAAACTGGATGCAGAACAAAGAGGCATCATCGAGTTTATGACGCGTGAAGCTGGGCGCTCAGAAGAATTGACAACCCTTCCTCTGGAAACAGAGATGACCGTCTTTGTTGACAATCCACAAATTCGTTTCAAGACTCGCTTTACTAACACAGCCAAGGACCACCGTATCCGTCTCTTGGTTAAGACTCATAACACGCGTCCAAGCAATGACTCTGAAAGCATCTATGAGGTGGTGACACGACCAAACAAACCAGCTGCTTCTTGGGAAAATCCTGAAAATCCACAACACCAACAAGCCTTTGTCAGCCTTTATGATGATGAAAAAGGAGTGACGGTGGCCAATAAAGGATTGCACGAGTATGAAATCCTTGGAGACGATACCATTGCCGTGACCATTCTTCGTGCTTCAGGTGAGCTAGGTGACTGGGGTTACTTCCCGACACCAGAGGCTCAGTGCTTGCGTGAGTTTGAAGTCGAGTTTGCTCTCGAATGCCACCAAGCACAAGAACGCTTCTCAGCCTTCCGTCGTGCCAAAGCCTTCCAAACACCATTCACTAGTCTTCAAGTTGCTAAACAAGAAGGAAGTGTTGCTGCGACTGGTAGCCTCTTGAGTCATGCGGCACTCAGCTTACCACAAGTTTGCCCAACAGCCTTTAAAGTGGCGGAAAATGAAGAAGGATATGTCCTCCGTTACTACAATATGAGTCAAGAAAATGTGCGCATATCTGAACACCAACAAACCATTTTGGACTTACTTGAGCGACCATATCCAGTTCATTCAGGACTATTGGCTCCACAAGAAATTCGTACAGAATTGATTAAAAAAGAAGAAATTTAACAGTTTTAAAGTGTTCTATAACTAATACTATGAGATAGAAAGGAGGGGCGAAAAGTAAGGATTAACTACTGATTCGTCCCTTTTTATGGTAAAAACAATGACCATTGCAACCATTGATATCGGAGGGACTGGGATTAAGTTTGCCAGTCTGACTCCTGATGGAAAAATACTAGATAAGACAAGTACACCGACACCAGAAACCCTAGAAGATTTACTGGCATGGCTAGACAAATGCTTGGCAGAGAAAGATTATAAGGGAATTGCCATGAGCGTTCCAGGCGCGGTCAATCAAGAAACAGGTGTGATTGAGGGAATCAGTGCCGTACCTTACATCCATGGCTTTTCTTGGTATGAGACGCTTGCTCATCATCAGCTACCTGTCCATCTAGAAAATGATGCCAACTGTGTTGGACTTAGTGAACTGCTAGCTCACCCAGAGATTGAAAATGCAGCCTGTGTCGTGATTGGGACAGGGATTGGTGGGGCCATGATTATCAATGGCAAGCTTCACCGAGGTCGCCACGGCTTGGGAGGAGAGTTTGGCTACATGACAACCATTGCACCAGCAGAAAAGCTCAACAACTGGTCGCAACTAGCATCTACAGGGAACATGGTTCGATATGTAATTGAAAAATCTGGTCAGACTGACTGGGACGGCCGCAAGGTTTACCAAGAAGCTGGAGCTGGCAATGCCCTTTGCCAAGAAGCCATTTTGCGTATGAACCGTAATCTGGCGCAAGGTTTGCTCAATATTCAGTATCTCATCGACCCAGATGTCATTAGCCTGGGAGGCTCTATCAGCCAAAACCAAGACTTCATCCAAGGCGTCAAAAAAGCTGTTGATGAATTTGTCAAAACCTACGAAGAATACACGGTCGCACCAGTTATCCAAGCTTGCACCTATCACGCAGATGCCAATCTCTACGGTGCCCTTGTCAACTGGCTACAGGAGGAAAATCAGTGGTAACATTTACAGGGCTTAGTCCCAAACAAGAGCAAGCATTAGAGTTGCTTAAAAAGCATATTTCGCTAGCAGATGTAGAGGTAGCAGTCGCTCAGTCTGACCAAGCCTCTATCTCTATCAAGGGTGAGGGTGCCCACTATCAACTGACTTATCGCAAACCTCACCAACTTTACCGTGCCTTGTCCTTATTGGCAACGGCTCTAGCAGAAGCTGACAAAGTAGAGATTGAAGAGAAGGCGGCTTATGAAGATTTAGCCTACATGGCTGACTGTTCGCGAAATGCAGTTTTGACTGTCGCTTCTGCCAAGCAGATGATTGAGGTCTTGGCTCTCATGGGCTACTCAACCTTTGAGCTTTACATGGAAGATACTTATCAGATTGAGGGGCAACCATACTTTGGTTACTTCCGTGGAGCCTATTCAGCAGAGGAGTTGCAGGAAATCGAAGCCCATGCCCAGCAGTTTGATATGACCTTTGTGCCTTGTATCCAGACCTTGGCCCACTTGTCGGCCTTCGTCAAATGGGGTGTTAAGGAAGTGCAGGAACTCCGTGATGTAGAGGACATTCTCCTTATTGGCGAAGAAAAGGTTTATGATTTGATTGATGGCATGTTTGCAACGCTATCTAAACTACAAACTCGCAAGGTCAATATCGGCATGGACGAAGCCCACCTGGTTGGCTTGGGACGCTACCTGATCTTGAACGGTGTTGTGGACCGTAGTCTCCTCATGTGCCAACACTTGGAGCGCGTGCTGGACATTGCTGACAAGTATGGTTTCCACTGCCAGATGTGGAGTGATATGTTCTTTAAACTCATGTCAGCAGATGGCCAGTACGACCGTGATGTGGAAATTCCTGAGGAAACTCGTGTCTACCTAGACCGTCTCAAAGACCGTGTGACTTTGGTTTACTGGGATTATTATCAGGATAGCGAGGAAAAATACAACCGTAATTTCCGCAATCACCACAAGATTAGCCAAGATATCGCCTTTGCAGGTGGTGCTTGGAAGTGGATTGGCTTTACCCCACACAACCATTTCAGCCGTCTAGTGGCTATAGAGGCCAATAAAGCCTGTCGTGCTAATCAGATCAAAGAAGTCATCGTAACTGGTTGGGGGGATAATGGTGGGGAAACTGCCCAGTTCTCTATTTTACCAAGCTTGCAAATCTGGGCAGAACTCAGCTACCGCAATGACCTAGATCGTTTGTCTGCTCACTTCAAGACCAATATAGGTCTTTCAGTTGAGGACTTTATGCAGATTGACCTAGCTAATCTCTTGCCAGACTTGCCGGATAATCTCAGTGGCATCAATCCCAACCGCTACGTCTTTTATCAGGATGTTCTCTGCCCTATTCTTGATAGACACATGACACCTGAACAGGACAAACCGCACTTCGCTCAGGCCGCTGAGACGCTTGCTGAAATCAAAGAAAAAGCTGGAAACTATGCTTATCTCTTTGAAACTCAGGCTCAGTTGAACCAGATTTTAAGCAGTAAAGTGGATGTGGGACGACGCATCCGAGAAGCTTACAAAGCCGGTGACAAAGTCAGCTTGCAACAAATTGCCAGAGAAGAATTACCAAAACTCAGAAGCCAAATCGAACACTTCCATGCCCTCTTTAGCCACCAATGGCTGAAAGAAAACAAGGTCTTTGGCTTGGATACGGTCGATATCCGTATGGGCGGACTCTTGCAAAGGATCAAGCGAGCAGAAAGTCGCATCGAGGCTTATTTAGCAGGTCAGCTTGACCGTATCGAAGAATTAGAAGTCGAAATCCTACCATTTACTGACTTCTACGCAGATAAGGACTTCGCAGCCACAACAGCCAACCAGTGGCACACCATTGCGACAGCTTCGACGATTTATACGACTTAGGAGTAGAATATTGACAAACATCTTCTGTATAAAAAGAAGATGTTTTTGCTTAAATATAATATTTGAAAATAGATAAAATATAGGAAGTGGGGGATATTTGATAGAATAACATATTCAGCGATACATGTGCTTAAAAGCTATATGAATCAAGATTTTTATTAAATTAGGTGGGTAGATTTTAACTGCATCAGTTGAATTATCAAGGAGTAAAATGTATAATATAGAGCAGAGGTTTTCTATGCGTAGAGGTTGTAAAAGTCCATCTCTAATAAAATAGTCATATGTCAAACTTAGAAAGGAATATAGAAAGTGAAAAGTTTTAAAATTTACAAGGGAAGACATGAAAAATTTTCTCTACGAAAGAAAAATGTTGGACTTGTTTCGATTGCAATCGCTAGCTTGGCGATATATGGAGTAGCGCTTGGCACACCAACTGTACAAGCAGATGAAAACAACAATCTGAGCAGTCTAGTAGAGACTAGCTCGACAACTGATGTGAAATCAGAAAATAATAGTGATCAATCAGCAGTGGTGGAGTCAGAGAAAGTATCTTCAGCCACAGAAGTTAAGGAAACAGAAAAAGCTACTAGTCCAGCACCAACTGTTGAACAAGCAGAAAAGGAAGTGTCAGTTTCAAAAACGGCACCTAAAGTGGAAGGGGCAGACAAAAAATCCGTAGCTCCTTCAAACTCGACAGCAGTCGCGAAAGAAACTCCAGCACCTGTTGAGTCTAAGCCGGCTGAAAAGTCTACTGATGGGCAAACAGCAGCTACTCCTCGTTCGACTGCTCCGGTACGTACGCGCAGAAGTTTGCAACAAAACCCAACTCAAATCTCGAATTTTTCAGTAACGGTTACGACTAAAGATGGAACTGTTATGCGTTCAGGTGATACAAAACCTTTGCCTGCTCAAGAAGTTCCCTTTGACAAGGTTCAAATGGACTTTAAAATCACACAAGATGGGACGCTGAAAAAAGGTGATGTTCTCCGTATTCCAGTTAAATTAACAAATAATGCGTATGGTGCCTATTATTCAAATCTTGGTTCTGGAACATCAGAGCGTATTGAGGGTGTTGGAACAATTAAATTCGTGCATTCAGATCCCAATAATTTGGCCTATGAAATTACATTAGACCAAAGCTTCCAAGATATGCCTCAAAATACTGAAAAGACGGTATCGGTCACTCAAAAAGCAGCGACTATTGGGAAATTTACAGCAAAATCAAGTTATGAAAATATTATTTTAGAAATAAATGGCAATAAGTTTACTTTTAAACCAACACCAAGAACATTTGAGAAAGCACAGGCGCCTTTTGCTGTTTATAATAGTGCAAGTAGCGATAGAGCAAATTCAATAAAAATAGGCACTTCAACTGGGGATGCAAATTATTATAATAATTTATTGTCAAGCGATGGTATCAACCCTGGACAAACAGGAATTCCAAATGGTGATATCATTTCTGTCCATCGTATAAAACCAGGTAATGGGTCAAAAATTGTTAGTATCAAACCAGACCTTAAAAGATATACTTCTACTTTAGCAATTAGTGAGGATGGAAAATATCTTGTTAAAGGAGATACTTCAACTTCTATTAGCATCAATTCAGATCCAGATAATAAGTTAATAAATTTACCTGCAAATTCAACAAATGATACTATTCTTAAAGCATTAAAACAAGCGGGTAAAAACTCTTCGGTTGTTATTGATAATGGAGATGGGACCTACACAGTTGCTATTAATTTAGGAAAAATGACAGGAAATGGTGCTACTACCTATCATGATATTTGGCCAACTGACGACTATGCTCAAATGGGCGATCAATATCAGGAAATCAACAGAACAGAAGAAGTCAATAAAAAAGTTAGTGCTATTTTAAAGGATGCTAGTGTCATTCAAGGAACTGGACATTCAACACGAATTACTTTTGCAGATTCCTCAATTAAGAATACTATAACGAATGAGTCAAGAAGTTATAGTTATAACGTTGATGACAATGGTAATGTAACTAAGCTTAAAGAAGAAATGATTTCTGCCACAACAACCCCATCCGTTGCGCGTGCTGTGGGTCAGAAGAAGATTACAATACACTATGTCGATACAAACGGCAAGGAAATTGAAACTCAGGACTATAAATATGGTTATCCAGCAGGAGGAACTGCCACTCCAACCCCTGATTATAACGCTAATCCAAAAACAATTACAGGCTACACACTTGTAACAGCTGATACGGCAATCGCGTCGTATGGTACACAGTTAAAGACTACTAAACAAATTCCATTCACTAGCAACGACCAAGAATTTTATTATGTCTATTCAGCCAAAAAATCTAGTGCCAAAGTTACGTATATTGACGATGATACTAACGGAGGAAAAGTTCTTGAAACGAAGGATTTGAATGGTTTTTATGGGCAGACTGATCCTTATCGAACAGCTGAAACCATTAAGACGTATACCGATCAAAATTATGAACTTGTTTCAGACAATTATCCAACAAATGGTGTAACCTATAATGAAAATCTTCAAACCTTTGAAGTTCATTTGAAACACAAAAAGACGTCAGTAGCAGAAGAAAAGACGGTTAAGGAAACTATCCATTATACATACGAGGGTGGTGCACCAGCAGCTCCAGACCATACTAGTAGCTTAAAATTCACCAGAACAGCAACAACTGACCTTGTTACAAATGTTACAACTGGTGATTGGACAGCGGAAAATGGAACAAGTTTTGCAGCCGTAACATCACCAACAATCAAAGGTTACACTCCAGATTTAGCGGAGGTTCCAGCAGTTGACAATATTACGGCTAACAGTGACAATATCGAAAAGACAGTTGTTTACAAAGCTAATCCAGCTAGTGCAAAGGTAACTTATATCGATGACACAACAGGGGAAACGCTTGAAACGAAGGATTTGAATGGTTTTTATGGGCAGACTGATCCTTATCGAACAGCTGAAACCATTAAGACGTATACTGATCGAAATTATGGACTCGTTTCAGATGGTTATCCAGCAACTGGTGTAACCTATAATGAAAATCTTCAAACCTTTGAAGTTCATCTACGTCATAAGGGAGCTGCAGTTCAAGAAACAAAGACAGTCACAGAGACCATCAAGTATGTTTATGAAGATAACACAGAGGCAGCGGATACGAAGGTTCAGACTTTGAAGTTCTATCGGATTAACAACAAGGATCTGGTGACTAATAAGATTGTCTATAAGGGTCCTTGGTTCCCGTCTACCGGAACCTTCCCAGAGGTAGTTTCTCCAAAGATTGATGGTTATACACCAGATAAGGCAACTGTAGCAGCCGTTGAACAGATTACAGGAGATAGCGCAGATATTGAAGAAACGGTTACCTATAAAGCAGATAAGCAAAAAGTAACCTATACCATCATTGACGACACTGCTCAAAAAACGCTGAAAGATAAGGAAGTACTTACCAGCGGAGGCTCTGATACTCCTCTTTCAGCTAGTGCCCGAGAAAAATATGATTTAATGGTGAATGCTTATCTAGCTCAAGGTTATGAATTGGTTTCGAAAGACCAGCTTCCAGCTAAGTTCGACCTTGACAGTAGCCACGATCAAAATGTGGTTGTTCACTTGAAGCATGGTACCACTGATATCCAAGAAAGCAAGGATGTAAACTTGACTGTTCGTTACCACGGTGCCGGTGACCAGACACCAGCAGACAAGGTGCAAACAGCCACTTGGACTCGTACGGTAACAAAAGATAAAATCACAGGCACAGAAGTTTCTGCCACAGCTTGGACAAGCGATAAAGCCAACTATGATGCTGTGTCATCACCAGTGATTCCGGGCTACAGTGTTGACATTGAGACGGTTCCATCAGAAGCCGTTACTCAAGAAAACATTGTTAAGGATGTATATTACACAATCCAAACGCAAAAAGTTACTTACACAGTTGTAGATGAGACAACAGGTCAGACTCTGGAAAATCAAGTTGAATTGACAACAGGCGAGTCTGGTGCTGCTCTTCCAGCTGCAGCACAAACGAAATACGACACCATAGTCGCAGGCTACTTAACACAAGGTTACGAAGTGGCTTCTAAGGATGAATTGCCAGCCCAATTTGACACCGACAGCAGCGTGGACCAAAACGTGGTGATTCGCTTGAAACACAAAGTGTCAACTTCTACAGAAACCAAGACTGTAACGCAAACGATTAACTACGTCTACGAGGATGATAATACACCTGCAGCTCCAGAGAAGAAAGCTAGTTTGACTTTCACTAGAGAAGTGAAAACAGATGAAGTGACGAAGGATGTTACACCGGGGGCTTGGGCACCATCTACTGGCACCTTCCCAGAGGTAGTTTCTCCAACTGTTGATGGCTACACACCAGATAAGGAAAAAGTCACTGCTGTAAATGTAACTGCTACTGATGCTGATATCAATGTTACTGTTAAATACAAGGCCGACAAGCAAAAAGTAACCTATACCATCATTGATGATACAACTAATACCACTTTGGAAGATAAGCAAGAGCTTACAAGTGGGAACTCTGATACCCCTCTTCCAAATGGTACAGAAGCGAAGTACAATGCAATCGTAGATGCTTATCTGGCTCAAGGTTATGAATTGGTTTCGAAAGATCATCTTCCAGCTAAGTTTGACCTTGATAGTAGCCATGATCAAAATGTAGTGGTTCATGTGAAACATAAAGTGTCAACTTCTACAGAAACCAAGACTGTAACGCAAACGATTAACTACGTCTACGAGGATGATAATACACCTGCAGCTCCAGAGAAGAAAGCTAGTTTGACTTTCACTAGAGAAGTGAAAACAGATGAAGTGACGAAGGATGTTACACCGGGGGCTTGGGCACCATCTACTGGCACCTTCCCAGAGGTAGTTTCTCCAACTGTTGATGGCTACACACCAGATAAGGAAAAAGTCACTGCTGTAAATGTAACTGCTACTGATGCTGATATCAATGTTACTGTTAAATACAAGGCAGATAAGCAAAAAGTGACTTATACAGTTATTGATGATACGACCAATACAACATTGAAAGATAAGGAGTTGCTTACCAGCGGAGCATCTGATACCCCTCTTCCAAATGGTACAGAAGCTAAGTACAATGCAATCGTGGATGCTTATCTAGCCCAAGGTTATGAATTGGTTTCGAAAGACCAGCTTCCAGCTAAGTTTGACCTTGATAGTAACCACGATCAAAATGTGGTTGTTCACTTGAAGCATGGTACAACTGATATCCAAGAAAGCAAGTCTGTAAACTTGACTGTTCGTTACCATGGTGCTGGCGGACAAACACCAGCAGATAAGGTGCAAACAGCCACTTGGACTCGTACAGTAACAAAAGATAAAATCACAGGTACAGAAGTTTCTGCCACAGCTTGGACAAGCGACAAAGCAAACTATGATGCTGTTCCGTCTCCAATGATTCCTGGTTATAGCGTGGATGTCGAGACGGTGCCGTCTGAAGCAGTTACTCAAGAGAATATTGTTAAGGATGTATATTACACAATCCAAACGCAAAAAGTTACTTACACAGTTGTAGATGAGACAACAGGTCAGACTCTGGAAAATCAAGTTGAATTGACAACAGGCGAGTCTGGTGCTGCTCTTCCAGCTGCAGCACAAACGAAATACGACACCATAGTCGCAGGCTACTTAACACAAGGTTACGAAGTGGCTTCTAAGGATGAATTGCCAGCCCAATTTGACACCGACAGCAGCGTGGACCAAAACGTGGTGATTCGCTTGAAACACAAAGTGTCAACTTCTACAGAAACCAAGACTGTAACGCAAACGATTAACTACGTCTACGAGGATGATAATACACCTGCAGCTCCAGAGAAGAAAGCTAGTTTGACTTTCACTAGAGAAGTGAAAACAGATGAAGTGACGAAGGATGTTACACCGGGGGCTTGGGCACCATCTACTGGCACCTTCCCAGAGGTAGTTTCTCCAACTGTTGATGGCTACACACCAGATAAGGAAAAAGTCACTGCTGTAAATGTAACTGCTACTGATGCTGATATCAATGTTACTGTTAAATACAAGGCCGACAAGCAAAAAGTAACCTATACCATCATTGATGATACAACTAATACCACTTTGGAAGATAAGCAAGAGCTTACAAGTGGGAACTCTGATACCCCTCTTCCAAATGGTACAGAAGCGAAGTATGATTCAATCGTGGACGCTTACCTAGCCCAAGGTTATGAATTGGTTTCGAAAGACCAGCTTCCAGCTAAGTTTGACCTTGATAGTAGCCACGATCAAAACGTGGTAATTCGCTTGAAACACAAAACTGTTTCAGTTGAGGAAACCAAACAAGTAAGCATGACTGTTCGCTACCATGGTGCAGGTGGTCAAACCCCAGCAGACAAGGTACAAACAGCGACTTGGACACGTACCGTAACGACAGACAAGGTAACTGGCTCTGTTGTGAGCACGACGGATTGGACAAGCGACAAGGTAAACTATGACGCTGTCCCATCGCCAGTGATTCCAGGTTACACTGTGGATGTTGCGATTGTTCCGTCAGAAGTTGTTACCCAAGAAAACATTGTCAAAGATGTGCATTATACTACGGTTCCAGTAACACCAGAGGTCCCTAATACTCCTGATACTCCAGTTAAACCAGAGTCACCAACAACACCGTTCACACCAGAACACCCAGCACCTACTCTTCCACGAACAGGTGAATCTCAAGTTGGTTCAAGCCTTGCGACGCTGACAGGTCTAGGCTTGCTTCTATCAGTTCTTGGTTTGGCAGGACGTCAGAAAAAAGAGGACGAATAACTTTTTATGAGTTGTAAAAAGTCAGTTCTTTCATTGAAGAAATACTAGAAATAGTTTAAAGATGAATGATTTAGTGGAAAATAAGCCCCGCAGGCAACCTCAGTTGGTTGACTTGTGGGGCTTTTCCCTCGTTTTTATTTCAAATCTTGCACGGAGCTTATATCCTTCGGTTTTCCTTACTGTAAAAGATTCTTGCTAAAAGACCGAGAATAGCTGGTGCTATCGCAATAAGTGTTAGTGAAACCCATTCTGCTGTAATAAACCGTTCACCAAAAACGACAAATGGAATGAGCCAGTTAAAAATCCCTGTAAGTGGGAAGAACCATTTATAACAAACCCTTTTTTTACCAGCAGAAAAGCCACATAACAATTCGACACTAGGAGCCAAAAGGTAAAAATAAAGCAGGCTGTAGCCCATCTCTTCCCCTATAATCCTACTTAATCCCCAACAATAGCACGAGGGCATAAAAGGCGTCTTAATCAATTGTTTCGTGTTCAACCTCCTGTCCCAAATCCGGTATAATCATTGTTTCAATAATGTTTTCGACAAGCGAAGTAAATTGCCAAAAGAATAAAGGTAGGGATATTTGCAAGCAAAAAAGTTAAGGAAATCAGACAGAAAATCTCCCACCAGGTTATGTTGTCAGTCAAGGCCAGAGAAAAGATTGTCAATAAAGAAAAGCAATAAGTCATGTCTGGCAGTATGAAACCCAGCTACTTACTTTCTTTTTTAGAGAGAAAGGTCTGTAATAGGATTCCTCCAGTCAGGATTGGCAATATGATAAATGAAACAATTACGGTTCTCATTTGTTTCAACTCCCTCCATCATTTTGATATTCAGACGTTACTATGTCAGACGAATCAAAGGAATAGATGTATTGGAGCTTATAAGCACAGTTTCTTTACCTACAGTCTCCAGAATACCCATTTCATATTGGAAATAACACTAAATGAAGTAAAAGTCAATCCATGGGTTATGGTTTAAGAGAGATGGAAGATGGTTTCTTCATATTTCTGAGCTGGAGTAGCTGTTCTTGAAATGATCTCCAAACCGTCTATATAAGATATTTGGAACTGACTATTGCCCCCCATTCTTTTCGAGTCTATTTCTGAGAGCAGGGGGTACAATAGAAAAAAAAGACTTGGAAGTGATATAATGAAGCTACAGAGACAGATTGGAGGTATGACCATGAAAAAGCTACTACTAGTCCTAGGTGCGAGTGTGCTAGTTTTATCTGCCTGCCATAAAATGACAGAGGATAGGGCAACTAGTCCGTCAATACCAAGGGAGCAACAAACAAAGGAAGTAACCAACTATTTTCACTACCTAGCGGACTCTTATCAAAAGGCTCTTTCACACGAAAAAGAATCTGAGAATACAGCTGTTCAATCACCTATGGCTGCTACGGTTGTAGCCATGGAAGAGCTTCAGTTGTCTAATCCGACTGACCAAGCCTTGATTATGAAGAACTACTCGGACTTTCAGAAACTAATCCAATACAATACCGAAAAGTGGGAGGAAGAGTTTGCAAGCTGGGCTTCTTCTATGGGGCAGTCCTATCATAGACTAGAGCATAGAAACTTTGATGAAAAGAATGATCTCATCAAAAAATTAGAAACAACAACTGTTTCTCAGAAAAGTGTCAAATGGAATGTTTTTGGAGTATCCAGTGACAATGCTTATGATTACTTGGTTTTGGATGCCTACTATGACAATCAGGACAAACATTTCTACCTATTTACACTGAAGGATGGGCAAGCACAGGTCTTGCATACCGATAAGACACTGGAAACTATCCCTACTGCAAATTTTGAAGAGACTGAGAATACAGATTTAGCGCAACGTTTTAAGGAATTTCTATTAAAAACAAGTGTAACTACAGAGAGCGAGCCAGATACAGATAATAGTTCTTTAATAGACAAGATAAAAACAGCCATGGAATCCTATTCGGATAGTAAAGGTGAAAGATTCAAGTCAACTAACTTAGCAACATATGGTCACTACTATGGATTAGCAGTGCCAGACCAGATAATGCAATTTGGACAAGTGGATGGAATGAACTATACTTTTAAATGGTATGGGTATATTGCAGGTTCAGGTTCTGGGCGGTTTGAAATCCTAGCTTGCTATGTGAATGAAGCAGAGACAGAGATGATTCTCTTTGGTTACAAGGATGGTAATCCTGCTCTTTTACACACCGAAGGAAGACCAGAGATTGATAAAAATGAATCAGGGGCTATCATAAATGCCCAGGTTCATTTTGTCGAGTTTCATCACCCAATATTAGAACAAGTTTTCAATTAATAAAGAGGAAATACATTTATCGTATGCAGAGTGTTTCTCGTGAAACCTATTTCTTATAAAAAACTTCTCCACATAAAATAATTTGTGGAGTTTTTTCTATAATTAGTAGTTTAACCTAACCTTCAAATAGGAGTATACTAATAATGTAATCGTTATCAAACCTAAAAATTCGA
>CAUVGG010000006.1:0-31095 GCA_963551305.1 uncultured Streptococcus sp. | reverse complement strand
GTAAGTGTCTAGTGTTTTGAGGTAAATAGAAAATATTGAGTTAACGGAAAATTCCGTTAGCTCTTTTTTGTGTTTTAGGAGGGAAAATTATGAGACGAAAAAGTAAGGAGAGAATATCAAGAGAGATGATAATCCAATTTTTGATGAAGGAAACAGGTTCGACACGCCAAGAAATAATAGCAAGTATAGAAGAACTTGAGGCCTTTGGATTGATAGGATTTAACGTGAACGGTGACTTTAGACTGAAAGAGGTGTAATTTGATGAGACAAATTCAGTTTATTAGTGCCAGCCATTATCAGACATCTGATCGCTTTTATGCCTTACCAAAGGTTTTGTTTGAAAATCCTATTTATGAAGATATGAGGTTAGATGCAAAAGTAGCTTATGCTATGCTTAAAGATAGACTAGATCTTTCTTTCAAGAATAATTGGATTGATGAAGATGGAAATATCTATTTGGTATATTCTAACTCTAATTTGATGAAGATCCTTAACTGTTCAAAATCTACCCTATTAAGAATTAAGAAGCAACTCATAGAGTATGGATTAATTCATGAGGTTCAACAATCTACAAGTAAATCAGGAAACCTCGCTAACCGAATTTATCTGGGTCTGCTACAAGATGACACAGTTGCAAGAATGGTTGATAAATCAGGTGATTCCAAATCTGACACCAGGGGGGTGTCAGATTTAGACCAGGGGGGTGTCAAAAAAACACTAGGGGGGTGCCAGATTTATACGGGGCTGGTGTCAAATTTAGCCCCTAACGATACTGAATATAGTGAAACTAATAATAAAGACACTGAATTAGTTATTTCTGAGGAGGACGAGGAGAGTTTCCCTAGAAATTCTCAAAGTAATAAACAAGACAGTCTTTCCAGAAAAGTTGATAAAGCTAGCAGGTATGATAAGGATTATATCTATGATTTAGTTTATTCTCAACTGTTAGAAGAAAATTACTCAGATACGATGGCAGCTTATATCATGATGCCATTTGAAGAACGTTATAGATATGCTTTAGAAAATATGAGATTTGCCCGTTCATCAGAAATGATTGCTGAATATGTTTTTAATGGATTACTTGCGATTTACAATAGTAACGCTCGAAAGTGTATGGGAAATCATTAAAAATAAATTATTCATAGAGTAGTTTTTGTATGTACTATCTGACCTGAGCAAGTCATAAAACTACTTTTGACCTTTGAAAATTGAATATCCCCACTGTCCCGATTAGCGCAGTCTAGGCATAAAAAGAAGAATAGGGGCGGTGTGTAGCTAGAAAGTATATCTAGTGCTGACTGCATTATGTAAAGTCACGGTTGACTTGTCCCGTAAGACGAAAGAGTTTGCGATTTCTAAACTATAAATCGTGCGTAAAAAACACAGTAGAGATGTACGGCATCAACTCGGCATGGCTGTAAATCAGCCTTTGATTCAAAAAGGAGGACAATATGAATCAAATAAAATCGACTAGTGAGGTTACACTCACTGACTTAAGACGACTAGGTTTTCAAGGTGATGCAACCGCACGGCTTGCAAGTGGTGAAGAAATGAAATTAACTAGTAAGTATGGTCTTATTCCTAAAAAAGGATATGTGGCAGGAAAACTTCAAACCGTTGAAATGATTGCAGAATACTCTAAAATCTATAGAGATATACGCACCATTAAACGTGGAGATATTTTAGTTGCCAGACGAATTAAACAAGGAAATAAATCAATCTTACAGCTAACCGGTAAAGGTTATCACCGACCTAGCGGTAAAATTTAACAGATAGAGTCCTCATCTATCTGTTTTGGGGAGCAAGGAACTGTTTCTTTGTTGCTGAAAGCAGATAGGTGATGTTATGAAAAGGTGAAGAAATGAGTACTATACAGCTAATATTTACAGTTATTCTTTTAGTCTCAGGGATTCTAGTATTTATGACTTTTATCCCAAATAAATTGTCTGATAAAATCTCACGAGAACTAAAAGACTATTCAAATAAGCATTATTTTAAGTAATATCAAAAAGGAGAAATCAAATGGAAATGATGAATGAAGTTAAGAAATTTATGTTGGCTAGCGCAATTGCAACCGCAGCGGTTGGAGTAACGACTCAGGCTTCCGCAGAAGAAGTAAAGCCTTCAGAGCCAATTTCAGGGAGCCAACAGAAGACAGCAACTCAAAAAACAGTTACAAAAACTGATGTTGCTATCTCCCAAGCAAATGTGGAACAGGCAAGCTCAGTTGTAAAAACCCAGGAGGAGATTGTAAAAACAGCTCAAAGCGAGGTAAACGATGCAGAGAAAGTAGTAGAAGAAGCTACAGAAGCTGTTACTCAAGCGGAGAAAGCTGTCCAGGAAGCTACTCCTAAAAATATCCAAGATGCAAAAGAAGATGTCTCTGCAAAAGAGGCTGCTGAGAAGAAGGCTCAAGAAGAACTATCCTCTGCTGAAGAGGAACAAAAGCTAGCTGAAAAGAATGTTACTGATCAGGAAGCAAATGTCACAGAAGCTACAAGAAAGCTTTCTGACAAAACAAAAGAAGTTACAGATGCAGAACAAATTGTAGCTGAAAAACAGGCTATTTTAGACGGAACTGGAGTTGCAGGCATTGTTGCCAACGCTGAAGCAGCTGAGCGAAACTTAGAAATGAACGAAAAAGCTGAATCACAAGCTCGAGAGGATTTGAAACTAGCTAAAGAAGCAGATGATCAACGTGCTTCTAAACTGAAACAGGCAGAAGATGAAGTAACGACTACAGAAGCAACTAGATTAGTGAAAGCGGAGGAACTAGATCAAGCAACCACTCACGCCACTAACGTTGAAAATCAGTATCGAGTAGCTAAAGAGAATCTATCTAAGGCTCAAAGTATCCTGGATAGTTTGACAACGACCTCTATCACTTATCCTGCTGGCTATGTAGAAGCTTTAAAGGCTTACTTCAATAACCCCACTGAAGAAAATTCAAATAAGTTACAAGAAATTGCCAAGAAAGGAATGACTGCTGCTGGCTTTAGTTCGCCAGATGGTGGTGAGACTTATTACGGCAATCCAACTTCTCCATTTAAGCAGAGTGAAGCAGATAAAAAGACTGTGATTACTGATGTCAATCATTTATCTGCTGAAGTTCAAGATGAACTTGCTGCTTTCAATGCGCATCTGATCAATGATTTTCGTAGATTGATGGGAACAGATGATATTCCAGTTTTAGTGAATCGTGATATGCAGAAAGTGGCACAGAAAGCAACTCAACTATCTACTAATCAGTACGGCCATGACCTAGATGCTTTGAATACAGTTGCGAAAGAAGTTGGTTTGAATCAAGGGAATCAAGGCCTACTTGCTGAAAACATAGGCTTTCAAAATGCAGGTGATGTAGTAACATTAGCTGATCTGAAACAACAGGCATACAACAACATGATTATGATGCTGTTTTATGATAAACATGCTGATTGGGGCCATGCTTTAAACTTTGCAGGACTAGATCGTAAGTCAGTCACGCTACAATATATCGGTGTAGCAACCCGAAAGACAGATCTTGGTTTGATTGCGATGCACTATGTTGGAACAGATTCTAAAACAATTGATTTGCTGAAAAATGATTTCCATCAAAATGTTAAAGTTGATACTAAGAACAATCTGGCTAGTCTTCAGGAAAGAATTCAAGTAGCTAGAAATTCTGTGGCACAAGCTCAGGATACTTATGATACTGCGAAAACGAATCGTAAAGATGCTCTAGCTAGAAAAAAACAAGCACAGACAGAATATACTCAAGCAGAAGTTGCTGCGCAAAATGCGGTGACTAATCGTAAAGCCATTCAGAATATTGCTTTAAAAACTCCTGAAGCGAAAGCTAAATTGAAACAGGCAGAAGAAAATCTTGAACAAGCTGGTTTAGAAAATAAACAAGCGCAAGAGGCTTTGGAACAGTTGAATGCGGACGTACAAAACAAACGTGAAGTACTTGCGTTAGCTAAAGATAAACTAGTTAAAAAACAAACTGAAAGGGAATCACTGAATGAAGCTTTGACTGCTGAGAAAGAGGCATTGATTGCTAAACAAGGTGACCTTACTCGAATTAAAGAACTTGTCCTCAATCGTCAAACCTTACTTTCAGAATCAACTAAAGCCTTAAAAGCATCAAAAGAGCGAGTGGAAGTTTTGAAGAATGCCCCTCAGCTCTTAGAAAAGGCTAAAGTTAATCTAGAAGCTGCTCAAGAAGTTTTGAAAGAAAAGAAATCAGTTCTTGAGTTAGCACTAGCAAAACTAGAAACTGCGAAAGCAGATCAAAGAAAGGTATTGGAGGCTCATAAAGAGTTGTTGTCGGCTTATCGTGATTATCTGGAAGCACAACTGGAAATCGAGCGCCAAGAAAAATTGGCTGCTCAGAAAGCTAGTATTGAGCGATCTGGAGGGCATCCGATTCCGGTATTTCAAAATGGTAAGATTGTGAAGTATGTGCAAGATCAAGTTGAAAATCAAGCATCAGAAGTGAAAAATCCAGTCTATCAAGCACCTGCTGCAACATACGAATTACCTAAAACAGGGGAAAAAACTTCTAGTCTTTGGTTCTTGGGGATGGTAACTATTTCACTTTTGAGTTTGTTGAAAATCAAACGAGAATCTAAGGAAAACTAAACATGCTAAAGTCATCAAGATTTCTTGGTGACTTTTTGATTGGAGAAAGAAATGAAAATTATACATTTTAGGGCGAGAGCTCCTTCAAATTATATCGAAAGCGAATAATATTGAATACTATATTAAAAGTTAAAGGAGAAATCATGAAATTCAATAATGAGACACGAGCATTCGGATCAATCCGAAAAACACGACAATGGGGAACATGTGGAGTAATTCTTGGTCTAGCTGCCCTGGGTTTGATAACTAGTCCAGTTAGAGCAGATGAACGAGTAAATCCAAATCCTGCTACAAATGCAAAACCTTTGCAAGATTCTCCAACTACGGAGTCTAAAAATGATCAAGGTAGTGCAGGGAAATCAACAGGTTCTGTTGAGGTGACTGTGGATCGTGCTAAGGTAGAGTCTGCGGTATCCACTGCAAAGAAAGCTGGCTTGACTGTTAAGGAGACTGTGGTTGATGGTGGTTTAATTGCTAATTCAGAAGAGTTAGCTAAGAAAACTGCTGAGATTGAGTCTAGTTACGACAAGCAAGCAACTACTATTGTAGACGAGTCTGAGAAGTACAAAAAGGAAGTAGAAACTCGTAAAGAAGAAATTAAAACGATTACTACTGAGAACAAGGAAAAGCAAGACTCTTATGACAAAGCTAAAGCTCAGTATGAGAAAGACTTAGCAGATGCTACTACTAAAAACGCTCAGATTGATAAAAAAAATCAAGAAAAGAATGAGCGCTTAAAAGCTGAGAGAGAGCGTGTAGAAAAAGAGAATGAGCGTATCAAACAAGAAAACGCTCTTGCTAAGTCTACTTATGAAAAAGCAGTAGAAGAAAAAGCTAATAAAGACGCTGCTATTGATAAGGAAAACGCAGCTGCCAAGAAAGCTTACGAAGAAGCTTTAAAACAGTGGACTATTGAAAAAGGTAAGTCTGAGGCTGACTTAACAAAATACAAAGAGCAATTAGCTCAGTATGAAAAAGACTTAGCTGAATATAAACGTAAATTGGCAGAGTTACAAACACAACGAGTCCAAGGTCGTGCTAACGGTGTCACAATCTATGGTGAATTTGATGAGTCGAAACGTGGCTCATTGGATTACTATTCTAAGTTGACAGCAGTATTCGATGCCAATCCAGAATTGGAAGTTGTGGATGGTGTTTTAGCTGCTAATAAAAACACAACTATGACTTTAGATAAAGATTTGCAGCATGACAGATTAGAAAATAAAAATTTCTATGGTCACTCTGATTCTAAGGGAACCTATGGTGGTTATGTAGTTACGGGTATCAAACAAGGTTCTACCTTCACTTTACATAATGTTGGTAAAACAAAAACGGGAAAAACAATTTCTGCAAGATTTGTGGCTCGTAATAATCCTATACCAGAGCATAAAATTGCAGGCAACCCTTCAACTTATACTCGTTTGAATGTTTGGTGGAATAAAGTTAAAACTGATACGGAGACTTCTTCAGTTAACTTCAACCCATATAATTACTTTAATGTTGAGTGGGATATTCATTACTATGATGAGAAAACAGGTAAACCTATCGACTTAGGTTCAGTCTCTTTTTACTCTGACCTAGATTTTGGACAAGCCGTAAGACATACTTATGGAGATGGTAACACGGGCACTGTAATCAACCCATCAGGTTCTTCTGTTAAAGAAACCACAGTCAATGGGAAAAGCTATTGGATGGGTGTGAAATCTGATGGCGTGTATAAGAAAGATGATCCAAGTGGGTTGAACCTTTATAAAGCAGGTGACCCTTACTATACCGATGTAGATGATTACAATTCTATCCCAGAGGGTTCTGTTGTAAGTGCCGGTCATGGTTCTGTTCAACACTTAACTTACTTACACTATGGAGATAAACCTTTCAGTACCTATACAGAGTCGCAGTCAGCTTCTTACCGTAAGTATTGGAATGATGAGCGTAGAGCTAACGGGCAACCAGAGGATAATGATGATGAAATCTTTTCATCAGGGTTTGCGTTCCAACTCTGGGGTGGTCGCTCTGTTATTAATCAACTAGAGAAACCAAAACCGCCACTTAAACCAAGTGAATCTACAAAACCAAGACCTTTAGAACCTAAATATAAGGAGAAGGATAAGACTCCATTGACACCTCCTACGGAGAAACCTTTATTAGCCTCACCAAAAGATGAATCAGATACACCTCACGTTCCTATTCCGAGTGAACCTCCAAAACCAGGCTTAAAACCTGTGCCAAATGAGGTCGCACCAAGAGAAATTAAGGTTACATACACTCGCTTGAAAACTACGCCTACTGTAGAAAAGTTAGTTAAGAACTCTGCAGGTACAAATGTGAATAATTCGTCAGTACCCAAGTTATCAGAAGTTGTGTGGGAGTTGGAAACTAAACCTCTTGCTGCTAATCGTAAGAAAACTACAATTTATGAGTTAACAGATAACTTACCTCAAGGGTATCAACTTGATTTAGCAAAAACTGTAGCTCAAAACTCAGATTTTACAATAACTTATGATAAAGCTAAACATCAGTTAAAAGGGTTATTGAAGTCTGAAGGTTTAGCTAAAGTTAATTTGGATTTAACTAAAGTATTTACCGCACCTGTTCTTAAAGTGTATGGTACAGTAACGAATGATGGTGCAACCTATAAGAACAACTTCCGTTTGAATTTGAATAATGAATTTGAGTCTTATTCAAATATTGCTAAGGTAACAACCCCAGGTAAACCGAATGATCCTGACAATCCAAATAACAACTTAATCAAACCTCTCAAACACAATCATAACAAGGATGGTGCTATCGTTGATGGTAAAACAGTTCTAGCTGGTTCAACGAATTACTACCATATAACCTTGGATTATGATCAGTATAAAGGGATAAAGGCAGCTCCATCTGCTATTCTAAAAGGCTTTGGTGCGATTGATGATTATCCAGAAGAGGCAGTGACTATTAATAAATCAGATATTCGTTATATTGATAGCGAAGGAAAAGAAGTTTCTGGTATTTCAGTGTATCAGTACGATTCTATTGAATCTGTTGATAATGATAAGGTTAAAGCTTTTCTAGAAAGTTCTGAAATTAAGCCTAAGGGAGCTTTCCAAGTATTTTTAGTGGATGATCCAGAAGCCTATTTTAACCAATATATCAAGGCAGGAAAATCTGTTACAATTATTGATCCAATGGTAACTAAGGAAGAATTGCGAAATACAGGAAAATCATTTGAGAATACGGCTTACCAAGTTGATTTCGGTAATGGCTATCAAACTGATACAGTTGTAAATAATGTTCCTACTGTTAAACCAACCAAAAAGAATCTTAACAAGGAAGGTGTCAACATCGATGGGAAACAGGTCTTGGCAGGCTCTGTCAACTACTACAAGGTAACGGCAGATTATAGCCAATACAAGGGCATTGAAGTAGATAAAGATCGTATTGGCAAAGGGTTCTATATCGTTGATGATTACCCAGAAGAAGCTGTTACGATCAATCAAGATGGTGTTCAAGTGACTGATTCTAAAGGTCAAGTAGTTAAGGGGTTGAGAGCTACTATATATGAAAGTCTAGACAAAGCTCCAGTAGGAGTTCAAAAATCTTTGAAAGAACAAGGATTTATCCCCAAAGGAGCGATTCAAGTATTTGAGGCGGAGAATCCAGAAGAATTCTACAAGACCTACGTGCAAACTGGAGAAGTTCTGACGATTACTAATCCAATGACTGTTAAGAAGGAATTGGGTCAAACAGGTGGCCAGTATGAGAATACAGCCTACCAAATTGATTTTGGTATGGCCTATGTGACTGAAACAGTAGTCAATAATGTTCCAAAGCCAGAACCAAAACCTGAACCAAAACCAGAGCCCAAAACTCCTGAAGAATATCCGCAACAACCAGAACGAAGCTTGCCATCTACAGGTGAGCAGGCTTCTGCAGAATTGCTGTTAGCTGGTCTGGCAATGGGGGGTGCTGCTGCAGGATTGCTCTACAGTAAGCGCAAGAAAAAAGAGGCTTAGAATACTCTAGGAATCTTTAAAATAAGCTATTTTTATGGTATAATAATGATAAATCGTGGAGGAGTAGGATTATGAAATTTGGGAGTGATTTTTCCTGGTTATGGGTAGCTATTATTAGAATTTTTACGGCTCCCTTTTATATCATTCTTTGGTGTATTAATTTCGTAAAATCAGTTTTTGGAGTTATTATATTTTGGATTGTATCTAAATGCTGTGTTGGGTTAGCCATGTTTTTGCCATTTTGGCTTTTGATTGATATTTTACATTGGGTTAGTCCTTCAGTAGGGGATGATGTTTTTCGGTGGTATGGAATTCATGTTATGGGCTTTGTTCAACGTGCTTGGATTGATGGCGCAGTTCGTGAATTTCCAATTCCTGCAGGCGGAACTAATTTCATTCCATATCCACATATTGAGGTTCCTATTATGATTGTACTTGCTCTTCTGGTAGCTACTATTCGGACGATTTATCGTGAGGAATTTGATGAACTATAAAAATAGAATCGTGCTAAGCACTGTAGGTAATCTCTACAGTGCTTTTTATTATAAAAAAAGAAATTAAAAGAGGTAAAACAAAATGGAAATTATTACAAAAATCATTACTGGTCTCGGTGTAGTTGGAACAATCACAGGTCTTATCTGGATCTGGAATGGTGCGGTCGATTATATTCAAGGAAGAAAGAACAAAGATAAGCAAAGGCAAGATGATGGGTCTGATTCTATGGTTAATGGTACGTATCTGGCCGTAGCTTCTGCGGGGATTGCGGCCGCAATCGTTGCAGCATTATCACAGCTAAAATTTTAGGAGTAGCCTATGAATTTAGATATTAGAGAGTTGACTAGCTCTCTTTCCAGTTACAGTTTTGATACTAACCAAGCTGTAACCATGATGGCCAATGCTGTCCGACCTATTGGGTATATCCTTTTAGGTCTTTTTTTCTGGTTTGAAATGGCATCATGGTCACAAATGGTCAAGTCGAGGGGAGGTGCGCTAACGCAGAAGATTTGGCTAGAGGCATTGATGAAGTATTTATTTGCTTTCATCTTGATTTCGGCCTCATCCCAAATTTGTGATGCCATTCTGGAATTGCTTAATATTGTCGTGAAGGTAATTGCCCATGTAGTACCCTCACAACTTGATAAATATCAATATGCGCAAGGGGCGGTCAAAGGCTGGTTTGAAAAACTGATTTTTGGTCTAGTTGGCGGTTTAACTGAATTTATTGCTAATATTACGCTGGGAATCATTATCTTCTTACGATATTTAGATTTGTATATGCTCAAAGCCTTGGCTCCATTATTAGTGGCGTTCTTTATGATGGATTCCTTACGCTCTGTTACGATTAACTTCCTGAAATACTTTGCTGCTTCTGCCTTTATTGGAGTTGTTCTAATTGTGGTATCTGTTGTATATAACGGCTTAGTCACTACAGATATGTTAAAAGTGGCAGCAGGTTCTAATGGAAGCTGGGGAACGGCCTTTGCTTCAATTGCCAAAGGTGTTATATACATCTTTACGCTTGTTGGAACTGGTCGAAAAGCCAAGCAACTTTTAGGAGTGTAATCCATGTCTAGAAAAATTAGAATTGTTTGATGTGATTTTGTATGAAAGGAAACTAATTGAAAAAAATTGGATCAGAATTTTTAAGAGAATTTGAAACAGAGGACAGACCGATTTTATTTGGATTAACAGGTAGAATGATTGTTCTCTACGTATGTTTGCTAATAGCTGTTTCAGGGACAATTACGATATATTTCTTTGGTTTACCTGATTGGTACATTTATCTTTGGGATGCTCTATTTGTAGTTCCTGGGGCAATGTACGGTACGGGTATGACCAAGCGAATGAGGATTAAAGAAAAAATCAATTTCTTTTTCCGAATCCAACAAAGAACCTATGAGACAGAATTTGGAAAGGTAGGAATGTATACGAAAGATGAGTTTATTCAAAAGCAAAAGAGAAAAACTAGAAAAAGCAGAAAAGAAAAAAATTGATCGTTTGCGTCGCCAGATGAAACCTACAACGCAAAACACGATCAATTACACACATCTACATGAAGATGGATTGATGCACGTTGCACGTGAGAAGTACTCTCGTAGCTTTATGTTGGGGGATGCTTCCTACTCAACTGCTCAACAAGATGAAAAAGAGAGTATCATCGATACAACGATGGATGCTCTTAATTCACTGGATGAGGGCAGTAACTATCAACTCTTAGTAATCAACCGTCGAGTATCGGATAACTCCTTGCAGAATATCTTGTTTGAAGAAACAAACGATGGCTATGATGACTATCGTGAGGAGTTGAATGAGATGATTAAGGAGCGATTTACAACACATGCTAACAACTTCGAGGTACATAAGTATGTGACCATTTCAACGAACGCTGATGATCGAAAACAGGCTCAGTTGTTACTGCAAGATATAGGAGTTTCTCTGGGAACGCAATTTCAGGAATCTGATATTACATTTAAGGAAATGAATGGTTTGGATCGTCTAAAGGTCTTTTCTGAACTGTTACGAGATAACCCGTATGTTAATTTTGATTACAAAGAAATTGCTTTATCTGGTCTGTCAACGAAATCATTTATTGCTCCAAATCGGATTGAATTCCAGGAAAAACGGATGGTTATAGATGATCGTTGGTGCAAGGTGCTCTATGCACGTCGCTATCCTAACTGGATGTCTGATCGGCTTATTCGTGATTTAACGACACTAGGATTTGAATTGGCTATTACTATTCATGCAGAACCCTATGAGAATGTTGAAATCTTAGAGAAGATTGACGATGCAGAAACAGATGCTGAAATTGGAAAGTTACGTTCTAAACGTAAGGCTGCTCAATCTGGTATCTTTGATGATGCGGTCGTTGCTGGTCGTGACCAAGAAATCTCAGAAGCTACAAAGAAGTGGCGAGATGAGATTACTGAGTATGATCAGAAAATCTTCTCTGGCTTTATTGCAGTGTATTTTAAAGCAGATAGCCAGGAGGAACTACAACGTAATGAACAAAAGATTAAGCGTGCTGGCCGTAAACTAGGGGTAGAATTTGAAGATCTCTATTATTACCAAGAAGAGGCTCTAAATACGGTTTTACCTATCGGTGAGTGCTTCGTAAATGTGAAGAAGAATTTCATGAGAAAGATGACTACAGCTAATATTGCTACGCAAGTCCCTTTTACTAACGTGGATTTGAAGTCTGAAAGCTCACTTGCTCGCTACTATGGTCAAAATCAATTATCAAACAATATCATTACACTAGATCGAAAACGTGATCTGAATACGGGTTCTGGTGTTGTACTTGGTTCCTCTGGATCTGGTAAGTCTACTACGATTAAGGGTGGAGAAGTCATTCCGACTTTGCTGAAATATCCAGAAGACCGAGTAATCATTGTGGATCCCGAAGATGAATATTCTGATATTGGCCGTGCTTTCGGTGCTCAGATGGTGGATATTTCGATTGGATCTAAAACACATATCAATCTCTTAGATCTACCGGATCTAGATCGTTTGGACGATGAGGATGATGATCCGATTGGAGATAAGGCAAACTTATTAATGGGATTGTTTGAATCTATTCTATCTGAGGTGACAGATGCACAGATTGGGATTATTGACCGGGTAACAGGTGCAACTTATGAGCGATATTTGACAGAGAATTTTACACCAACGTTAAAAGAGTGGCACCAGGTCTTGAAGGAACAACCAGAGCCAGAAGCTCAAGATTTAGCTTTGGCAGTGGAAACCTATACAACTGGCTCTCAAGATATTTTTGCTCACAGTACCAACGTGGATCTCAATCATCGCTTTGTTATCTTTAATTTGAAGAAGTTGTCTCACAAATTGAAGCCATTCGCTTTGATGGTTATTCAGGATTATATCTGGAATCAAATTGTAGAAAATCAAGGGAAATGTACTACTTGGGTTTACTTTGATGAGATGCAGATTTTATTTAAAAACAAGGCACAAGCGGATTTCTTTACTACATTGTATTCACGGATTCGGAAATACGGTGCGATTCCAACAGGAATTACCCAGAACGTAGAAACGCTGGCTGCTGTTGAAGAAGGTCGGAAGTTGCTTTCAAATAGCGAGTTCATGATTTTGCTCAAACAAAAGCCCCAGGATTTGGCTATCTTAAAGGAGATTGTCAATCTGACTGACAAACAGATTCGCTACTTGGCTCGACCAAAAGCTAAAGGTACCGGCTTAATCGTAGCAGGGCCAGTTGTAGTGCCATTTGAGAATCCAATACCTAAGAATACTAAGTTATATAACTTAGTCGCAACAGACGCTTAGGAGTCTCATTATGAATCAGGATCAAGGCAGACCAAACACAATCGGTCATAAGTTAGATCAAAAACTGGAGACGGTTCGGAATAATTACCGAACTGTTCAACAAGATAGTGCTAAGCAAATGAAGGAGCTAAAAGAACAAACACTTTCTAAGCGCCATATAGTGAAGAAGAGTCGTAAACAATTTAGAGCTTCAAAGGCCAAGGTAAAATCCCTAAACAAGGCATATAAAAGTTTACAGAAACAAGGAAAATCATTAACTCCAGAAGGTGCTAAAAAGTTAGCGTCACTCAAGAAAGAGCTCGATAAGGCAAAACTAGAGAAGAGAGTTGCTAAAAAAGTCTTCAAAGTTGCTCAAGAGGCTAACGGTGGTTCACGTAAGAAGAAGTTTTATCGTGCTACTAAACAGGCTTTAGAACGTTCTGCGAGTCAACAAGCTAGTTCTGCAGCGCATCAGGATGATACGCTATCAGATTTAGCACGAGCTAAATATCGGTATCAGGATATTCAGATTCAAGGGAAACGTACCAAAACGATTGGGAAATATAGCGGTAAGATTGGCCAAGGAGTAGTTAGATCGAGCTATAGTCTAGGAAATAGATTCTATAATAAGGCTAAGGGGAGAGGTTTCACCCGAACTCCAAGAGAGTTTTCCTGGGAAGGACGGCTATCACGTCGTATCCAGGACTATAAGAAACGTTTGGCCGCTTCTAAAACTGGGAAAGCTGCCAAGAAGGCTAGGAAGGTCTACCGTGTAGGTTCTAAACCGATTAGAAGCATTATCAAAAATCCATTTAGCTTAAAGGCGTATCTGATTGCTTTTGGTTTGCTTTTGTTTTTGGCTATACTTGGTATTGGTAGTTCAGGAATCACCCGTCAAGATGAGTTTGATATGAATGATACCTGGTTGTATCTTTCAAAATTGGATCGTGAAAAATCTAATGACAAGGTAGATTATTGGACAAAAATTGACGATCCACTCTTGTACTTGAATTATAAGTATGATGATATTTCAGATAAACTTCGTATAGACGGGAACAAGTATTTTTCGCAAAATAATCGAGGAAAGCTTTACTTAGACACCTTATGGAAGAATTTGAATGGGGATAAAGATAATCTTAAAACAATGGAAGATCTTTATACTAAAAATGACCTCTATAAGTTGAGTGAGGATGAGTTAGAAGAGTATAAAGAACTATTAGAAATTGCTCGAGATAGCGGAAAATATATGTTGCTACAAGAGCTAGATAATCCATTTTATACAGAAGATCAGCCTGAATCGCAAACTCCACTTCAAATTATTGAGCGGTTTGGGTATAAAACTAGGACGGAAATTTTTAATGGTTCTGTTCTTCATGCCTCAGGTGGTCAGACTCTATTAGCCGTTTTAGATGGGAAAGTCGAAGTAAATGGTAATGATCTAGAAATCAGTGATGAGAATTCCAAGTTTCTGTATAAGAACGTAGATACGATTCGTTACAAAACAGGAGATCATGTCAAATCTGGAGATATCATTGGAAAGGTGGCATCTGAAGGAAATCAAACGGTCTATTATCAAAAACTAGAACCTGATCGTTCAAATAAGAAAGACAAAGATGGTAATGTTGAAAAGAGTTGGACTTATGTCAATGTCGGTTTTTACTTCCAGCGTGTAGAGTACACACAAGCAACGTCTGTTGTTAGCAGTATTGAAACATCTGGAGAGAAAGGAAAACGTGCAAGAGCTTTTGCGGATGCAATCAAAAAGAACATACCCGAAGCAACTGATGAAGGGATTGCAACTGTTTTAGGAGGATTTGATATTGAGAGCTCCATCACTTTTAAACGATATGAAACGGACTACCTAACCAATAATCAGTTTGATAAGGTTGCTAAAGAGCCTACTGCAGAAAATCTAGTTGGCAACTGGGGAGCCTTTCAAGCTATGTATCCTACCTTACCTTTAAACGAAAGAGGTTACCTGGTCAATGGATTGCACTATATCGGGATTGGGATTGGTCAATTTACTGGTCCTCGTGCTCTTGCATTGTGGAATTTTGCAAAAGCTGTGAATGGAGATATTTGGTCTGCAGAAGTTCAAACAAAATTTCTGCTAGAAGAAGATGATCCAACTAGACGGGCAGCATTTAGAAGAATTGTAACCTCAACTGGATCCGTAGAAGCCCTTTCAGAGGACTTTTTAAATGCTTGGTTGGGAGTTCCGGGGAACAAGCTCTTAGAACGGCAATCTGCGGCTCGTCAATGGTTGAACTTCTTAAAAAATAAGGGAGGTGGTTCGACAGGCATATCTAGCCAGCAAGTTCCAGCAGAATATAAAGATAAGCTCCCTTATGGACTACCTACAGATCAAGCAATTTTAGAAGGCCAAGGTTATTCAGGTAATGCTTATGAACTAGGCAATTGTACTTGGTACGTCTATAATCGCTTTGCTCAGATTGGGATTGGAATTTATCCATATCTGGGTAATGCCAATCAGTGGGTTGACAGTGGTCAAGTTCAAGGATATGAAATTTCAACGACTCCAAAACCAGGTTCTGCAGTTGTATTCATGAATGGTGTAGCTGGAGCATCACCAATCTATGGTCACGTTGCATTCTGTGAGTACGTTAATAGCGATGGTAGTTTCTTGATTTCAGAAATGAACTTTGGTGGTTTATATGTAACGACTTGGCGTACCTTGACACCACAATCAGGCATCTATTTTGTTACCCCTAAATAAGAAAGGAAAAGAATGTATAATCAAAAGTTAATCAAAATGGTCAAGAGACTTCTCATCGGAGTCGCTGCTATTTTATGTATTGTTCTGGGCTATTCTATTGCTCAAGTACAACAGAATTTGAGACAGAATAGTCAAGTTCAGGAAGAGGCGAAGCAAAAACCAGAAGAGAAACAACAGGAACAACTATCTCTTACTGAACAGCAGGTCGAAGACTTTCTAATTGCTTACTATACCAAAAAGGATTTAGAAGAGAATCGTCCACGATATAAGCCTTTTATGACTGATTCTATGTATCAGGAAACTGTTCAAGAAGAACAAAAGCCAGTCAATCAGACCTATAAGGGGTATGTGGTTGACCAATCTTATGAATCAGGATCTATCTACATTGATAAAACACATAAAGTTGCTTTAGCTCAGATTAAATATACTAGTACAACCTTAACAGAAAAAGATAATCGAGATTCTAAGGGGCTTACTGGTACCACTAAGGCTACAATTCGGTTGACCTATGTGGAGCAATCCGGGAAGCTATTGATTAATAAAATCGAGCCGATCGTTTTGACTGAAGCAAAGGGGCAAAGTATAGGAACCTATTCAGATACTAGCAGTTCAAGTTCGACTTCAGTTTCATCTGCTGAACAAACGACCTCATCCAGTAGTAGCCGATAAGGAGGATTGAATGAACAAGAGAATAAATCAACTTGAAAATAAACTTGAAAAAATCAGGAGGGAAAAGGCAAAAGCACAACGACAAAAAGAAGAAGCGACTGACAAAATCAAGAGCTACACAGCCCAGGAAAGGGATGTGGAGGCTCAACTTTTCGTTGCCCTTTCGGAAGAAAGTGGGCTATCTTATCAGGAAATGAAGGATCTAATCTTTCCAGCACAATCAAGCAACAACCAAGGAGTGAATCATGTATAAAATTATCAATCAACTGACTAAACAAGAGGAAACATTTGAAGCACGAGACGAGCTGTTTTCAAAGCTAGAAATCATCAACGAACGAATGAAGAGTAATAAAATAAACGGAATCTATCTACTCTATTCTCTCAATTCTGAAGGTGAAATCCTACAAGAAGAGAGACTTGAAATACCTTTTGTTGGAATTATTGATCAGTTGCTGGAAAATTTTGGTATGAGTGTTGGGAAGAAAAAGAAAGGTTTTCTTCATTTTTTGGCAAAACATAAAGAAAAGAAGTCCTCACAAGGCATACCAGAACCCCAACCTCAACTCGAATACCAACCAGAACCAGATCCTGAACTGGAAGATCTAACGGTAAAGAAAGAGGCGAATATGGCTCGTCAAAGAATTGCCGAGCTAGTGTCTCAAAAGCCTCAAGATGAGGCTGGAGAGGCAGTGCCTTTGGAAGATAAAATTACCTATTCTTCTAGTGAATGGACTACAGATGATTTCAGTAGATTAGATGAAAATACACAGGATGCAGCTACAGAAGAAGTAGCACCAGTTGTTGCTACATTTAGTCAGAAGGAGAATAAAACGCTTCCTAATCAAAAGGCTGAATCTTCCTTCTCTCTTTCTCATGCAGCTGCAGTAAATGTGCCTTCAGAGGTTATTGATAGCTTTGAGGCTCAGACGATTACTTATAAGCAATCTATTAAAAACAAAATCAAATCTAACGAAGATTTTATCAAAGAAGCAAACGAGGAAATTGCCCAGTGCCAAAATAGGATCGATGAGTTGCAACAACAGATTTTGACTAAAGAATCTCAAGCCACTCAATTGAAAGATCTTTATTTCAAAATTGAAGAGGTGAGCTAAAATGGAACAAGAACAAGTGGTAGCCCAGTTAGGACGGGCAACTCTTGTGACAGGAGAAGTAATTTTAAAAGGTCTTTTCCTGGTGTGCTCTAAAGGAATTGAAACTTATCAAGCCAGAGGGGAGAATGTAGTCTTTACTGGTGAGACAGACTGGAATAAATTCATGGCAACAGCAGATGCTAAAGAAGTCCAGCAATTATTACATAATGAAGTCAATCTCGAGGCAGTTCGAAAAGAACTTGGCCAATACGGGATTGGCTTTTCTTTTTATACACACCCTGATGGTAAGACAACTCTTGCTTTCAATGCAAAAGATAAAGGTGTTGTCGAACAAGCCTTTAAGGATGTACTAGAAGGGATCACAAGAGATCCGAAAGGATTCAATGATCGGAATCTTAAAAATGGTAAAACAACTTCTTTTGAGGAGAAATTGAAACATTTCAAAGCAGTTGAACAAGAGAAAATTGCTTCCCTGCAGGTAAATATTCATACCAAAGAATTTGTTCTTCCGGAAAATATCGAACCACAGATTGGAGGGAAAATGAAGTGATTACAGAAAAGAAGAAACGGAGACTTAGGCCGTATTTGTTGTTAGGACTAGGTCTATTCTACCTCTTTCATTGGCTTTTTAAACTGTGGCTGTTAGCACCAGATACCGATTCAGTAACGGATGTATTTGGACTTGGAAAGCTTAACTGGATGAGCGACCATCTAAGCGATAAATCTTGGATTGATTTTCAATTTACTCCTGCTTCTTTATTGGTTGGTATGGGCGGATTTTTGATTGCTTTTCTACTGTATTTGAGGGTATCTGATACAGGCACGTACAGGTATGGGGAGGAGCATGGGTCGGCACGTTTTGCGACGAAAGACGAATTGATGCGCTTCCGAGACGCAGAGCCTGAAAAGAATATGATTTTTACACAGAATAGCCAGATGGGACTATTTAATAGCCGATTGAGCTATGAAAATCAGATTAATAAGAATGTCTTAGTTTATGGAGGTACCGGGGATTCAAAGACTCGAAGCGCTGTTAAACCGAATATTTTACAAGGTAACTCTAGCTTTGTGACGACAGATACCAAAGGGCTTCTCATTCATGAAACGGGAAAATCCCTTGTAGAAAAAGGATATAAGATAAAAATCTTTGATTTGATTACTTTCCTGAATTCAGACGGCTTTAATGTATTCAAATATATCCATACTGAAATGGATATAGATCGAGTGTCAGAGGCCATTACAGAGTCGCTAAACAGAAATGGTCATGAAAGCGATCCTTTCTGGCCGGCGGCCAATAAGCTTCTGATGCGTTCTCTAATTGGCTATCTTTATTTTGATGGTCAGCTCGATCACTATCTTCCTAATTTGGGGCAGGTTACAGATATGATTCGAGAATTGAGACGGAATCATCCAGAAGCGGAGAGTCCAGTTGAATTGATGTTTGAAGACCTGGAGAGAAGGAGCCCAGGGAATTATGCCTGCAGGCAGTGGAGCTTGTTTAATAAAAACTTTGATGGTCAGACAAGGGCTTCTGTCTATGCTATTTTTGCGACTACTTTCTCAGTATTTGATCATGAACAGCTGAGAAAGATTATTGAAAAAGACACGCTGGAGATTGAAAAATGGAATATAGAAAAGACGGCTGTCTTCATTCATATTCCAGAAGTCGATCCAGCCTACCAGTTCTTGTCAGCGTTGCTATTTAGTACACTCTTTGATGTGATGATGAAGACTGCAGATGCCATCTTGTTAGGTGAGCACCCAACAAAGACCAAGGAAGATTTGTTGCATGTCCAGGTATGGGCGGATGAGTTTGGTCAGATTGGGAAGATTCCTAATTTACCGCCAATTATCTCTGTTATTCGTTCTCGAGAGATTTCTATCAAGATGATGGTGCAATCTCAAAGTCAGATCGAAGTATTATACGGGAAAGAGAATACGAAGACAATTATCAATAACTGTGGAGCTATTCTCTATTTGGGGTCTAATGACTTAGATACGCTCAAGTATTTATCTGAGAGATCTGGTAAGCAGACTTTGAATGATCAGAACTATAGCGAGAGCAGGGGAAGAAATGGCAGTAGTTCCAAGCAGAACTCAAAAATTGGCCGAGAATTGTTGACACCGCATGAGGTTGCTACAATTGGAACAACAGAAGCCCTGCTCTTCCTATCCAAACAAAATGTTTTTCGAGATCAAAAATTTAACCTGGACACGCATCCAAGAGCCTACCTCTTAAGTAATGGCCCGAACGATGATAACTGGTATCGTTACAAGCGATATTTAAGCGATATTGATGAATGGAAAGACCAGGTTGGGGAAGAAAATGTTATTCATATTGGGATTAAGGAAGTCGAGGAAGTTCCTCTCAAAGTGAGTTAGGAAAGAAAGGAAATCTAATGGAATTTTATGACTCTTATTGCGTTTTAATTGCTATAAATTGGGATCAGTATGTGTGGCTGCATCAGGAAGGCGAAAAAATAACCTGGCATGAAAATTTTGCTCATGCAGGTTTTTTTCGTGATTTTAATACAGCTAAAAGGGTAGCGGAAACTCATTTATTAGAAACTTTTGGAGCCATAGGCTTCTATAAGATTGTTGGTTTTTCTACAGACGAACTTAGCTATATAGAAACTAAGAACTAGATAGCACAATGTGTCTTGATATTTCTTGTGGTATAATGAAGAGAGAATGCTGAAGGAGAGATGGTATGGCTGTTTCAAAGTTTTATGCCGTATGGCGAAAAGATTCCGGAGAAGAAGAGATTGTGAATGCTTTTCAAGCACTCGCTCTCAAGGGGCGAGCACAAATTATCACGACGCCGAAAGAACAGGCGACTCTTTTTGATTTGGAAACGGGTCTCAAGGTTAATCCAAGAAGTAGCCAGAAAAAAGATGGTCGCTATGTAGGTCAACCATACTTTAGTTACTATCCAGGTGAAGAGAGCCCATTAAAGGGGTTAGAAAGTAGCTTTGAGTATTCCTCTGAGCTGAATGCTTTTATCGAGGCCTTTAAGACTATTGAGAAATTTCAGATTGAATATGACAATCATACGGCTTATATTTTTCCTAAAGCTATTTCTCTGATGCAACGGATAGTATTTGAAGATGAAGACTTTGTTATTCTAAAGCTCTTGATTGATATTGATGAGACCTATCCTTATTCTGAATACTACCGTTTAAATGGTCAACTAGGTATTGAATTTTATAAAACGAGTAGACCAGAACCTGTTAAACGGATAAAATTAGCTGAAGAAGGCATTCCCTTGTTTGAAGCCGAAGCTAATTTCCCTGAGTCTACTAAGATATATGTACCTAAAGAATTTACATCACCAGAACAAGTTAAAAGTGTTGCTGCTAGAGTGAGGGAAGTTTATCAGGAAAGAAACTATAAACTGTATGGGAGTTTTGATAAATACCATTTAGAAGCATTTGTCTTTTTAGATGATAACGAAAGGAAGTACCAAACTTTGAAAACTTATGAGGATCAGTGCCAAGAACTCAAGGATGAAATTAAGCTGTTGAAATCATCCTACGATGAAAAATTTGAAAAAGTGAAACAACTTTCAGAAGACATCAAGCAGGCTGAAACAATCTTGAGAAAGTATCATGAAGAGGAGGAGTATTACAAGAAGTTAGAAAAGGATAATCAAAAACTAGAAGAAGATAAACAAAGACTGAAGCAGGAAAAAGGAGAGATTCTCACTGAAAATCAACGTCTAACCAATGAATCACAACGTTTACGTAGATTGAAAAATGTAGCAGAAGAGAAGATAGAGTCTTTACAAAGACGATCGTTCTGGCAAAGACTTTTCAATAAATAAAAATAGCAGGTAATGAAACAGTTCTAAAGACAGAGCTGTTTTTTTTTGATGAAAGGATAATCAAATGGATTTAGAACAATTGAAGCAACGACGAGATGAGCTGATTAAAGATAATGAGTGGGCGGATGGCTTAATTAAAAAGAAGGAAGAAGAACTATGGGAAGTGAAAGTGAGAACGATTGCAGCTTCTGAGCTGGCGAGATCGGCATTGGAATCGGCTTTACGTTCCGCAGGGATCGTAGATACCTTTTACGGACCAGATAATGAGAAGAAAGGAAAGGAGATAGAATGAATACATTACCACAAAAACAATTTAAGCGAATGAAGCGTGAAGTTGAGGAAGAAACTGCTCGAGGGATTGGTTATTTTGAGGGGATTTTAGAACATATCCCTTCTTACCCCCTATCTGAAGCAGTAAAAGAGTTGGCTTTATCTGGCTGGATTACTCCTCATACAGATGTCATCGATGTTCAGAATATGATTGTTACAGAATCTATAAAATGGATGAACTACCAGGATTTCAAAGAAGTTGCTCCCTACTTATTTTCCTACCCTCGAGAGCAACGAGAGAAAGATTTATTGGTTCGACCAGTGAAAATCTCCAGAGAGTACTTTGAGGAATTAAAGGCCAATGCAGAAGAGCTGTTTCATTTAAAGCAGGACTTAGTCCAGGTGCATGAGAAGTTGGATGCTAAGATTCAGGAATTGGAAATGGATCAGCTACCAAATGGCGATCATGTCATTGGAGTTGACCTGGAATCCGAGGAGGTATTGTTACTACGAACTTCAGAAAATGCTCAGGTTGAGGAGTGGGAAGTTCGTAAAGATGGCTTGATTACTGATTATCGTTCCAATCTTTCAGAATCAGCTCAAATTGTAGAGGTTTTGCTTGAAATGAAGAACTCAGAGATTGATACTATTCTCTACGAGGAAGTAATCAACTATTCCAAGAGAACTTGGCCAGATTCGGAACCAATACAACTTCCAGAAAGTATCAAGGGAATGTTGAATCAAGAAGCTAAGCTCGATCCATCATATTATCAAATAGCCCAGTTTGAAACATTAAGACAAGCCTATATCTATGGGATGATTTCACCTAGCTTTCAGGAACATTTTCCTCATTATTCAGATTTCGTTAGGAACTATGTAGAAGATAGGGAACAATATGAATTTTTCGACTATCGTACAGAAGCAGTCACTCTAGCTAAGGAAATCTTAGTTCCCCGTTTAGACGATATTAATCGGATTTTAAGCACTAACAATCAGGAGCTAATTGTTCAAGAAGTCACTGGGTATTCTCAGGGTGAAAGCTGGGAACTGGCCTATTTGCGAGATACAAATGCGGAAGATAGAGAATCAGTTCAGTTCTATCTTGAACGTGAGATTGGAGCTTGGTATAAGGGAAGTTTGACAGAGTTGGCTGTCATCCGCTTTGATGATATTGATTTGGAGAAAGGTTTCAATGGGCACCAGGAAGCGGTCTATCATATCGATGAGAACTTGTTAGTTCATGATAAGCTGAAACAAGCCCAACTCCATTTTCCTGATTTAAGACGTTTTGTAGAAGCAGAAGAGCTTGAGAAAGAGCGAACACAAGATGTATTAGAAAAAGAAGTGCCAGAATTTTCATTGTAGAGGAGGCAAGAGATGGCATTAACTAAAGAAGCGGCTAAAAATATATCTATCCTTTCTGTTGCGGAACAGCTGGGAATGGAGTTAAAGCGCACGGGGAGCTATAGCTATACATGGACAGAACACGATTCATTTGTCATCGATGCAAGGAAGAATGACTTTCATTGGAATTCTCGATCAGAATTTGGGGATGTCATTCAGCTAGTTCAAACTATTAGAGGAGTTTCTTACAAAGAAGCAATGCACTTCTTGGAAACTGGGGAATTTAAGGAAGTAGATTTAGCGAATCAGACGGGCGTAAAAGAGCCCTTTCACTATAGCTTAGGAAGATATGAGCATCAGGATTTCAATGCTTCCAGAAGCTATCTGAAGACTCAGAGAGGCCTTTCAGATGACACGATTAATTTCTTTATTAGCCAGGGGAGTATGGCGGAGGCGACCCGAAAAAAAGGAGACTATTTTGAGCCTGTGATTGTCTTTAAATATAAAGACAACACGGGCTTTTTAGCTGGTGCTAGTCTCCAGGGAATAGTAGAGAATCGAGTGCACTATCCAGAACGTGGTCGCTTAAAACAAATTATGAGAAATTCAGACGGCCAACTAGGATTTTCAATTGATATTGGAACTCCTAAACGTTTGGTCTTTGCGGAAGCTCCAATTGATTTAATGAGCTACTATGAGCTTCATAAGAATACACTTCAGGATGTCCGCTTAGTAGCTATGGATGGTGTCAAAGAGGGCATCATTAGCCGACGTTTTATGGAATTGTATGCAGAGATGAACGGTAAAACCTATCAAATAGATCAGAATACTGAAAAAGCTCTAGAAACTGTCGTCAACACAACGGATTATTTCAAAGACGGCCAGCATCAAGATATGATTACACTGGCTGTAGATAATGATGCTGCAGGACAGAATTTTATCACTCGATTGCAGGAGAAGGGGATTCCAGTCCAGATTGCGATTCCGCCTATCGTTCAGCTTAACCAGGAAAAGGAAGATTGGAATGATTTCCTGAAGAGGGGGAATGAAGCTCCTAGGGAGCTGGCGCACGTTTACACAGCAGATGAAAAGTCCTGGCATTACCAGGGCTTTTTTGAGAAGGAAATAGCTCTTGCAAAATCGCAAGAGCTAACTGCAGATGATGTAAAAGCCTTTGTGTCAGATAGGCAATTGACAAGGAAAGAAGTCCGTCAAGAATATCAAACAATTATTAATCAAGAGAAAGAAAGGAAACATACTATGTCGGAAGTACATGAAGCAGGGGCTGAGTATGAAGCAGAAAAGCCAAATAATAGTCGCTTGGCGCAAGCTAAACGAAAGCTAGAGCGACTTAAAGGAGAAGCCGATGAGGCAATCAATGCGGCCTATTCTCATCAATCCCTAACGAATGGCCAGCCTATGAATGATAAACGAGGTGGGGGCCGTTTTATGCAGAAGCAAGAACAAATTGAAAATCGTGTCTTCTCTAAATTGGATGAAATCAAGGAACAAGAAGAGCGAATTGAAAGACTGCAGGAAAGAGAAGACCGAAAAGCAGCAGGTCTCAACCGGCAGGGGAACGGTCTGGATATGAGTGTCCAAAATATTCCCCGTATCCGGGAAGAAATTGAGAAGGCAGAACGTGGGGAATCGAGTTATAGGCCTGAAACTATCAAGCGTTACAAAAAGGAATTAGAGCGCCTAGAAGCCATTCAAGATAAAGTTGATGGACTAGTTATCCAACCAGAAACTCAGGCTTTAATTGATGCTGGAGAGGTCAAGCAGTGGGCTAAACAGCCAAATATCTACTTCGTAAAAGGGCTACGTCGAGTTGCTTTAGAATTGACGGAGGAAGGGAGATTTGAATTATCTCCTAAATATCGCCCTAATACGGATGAAGAAAAAGAGATGGTAAACAAGTTGCTGTCCAATCAGAAGAAACGTGAGGATGAGACTCAAAAATCAGCCTTGACTCCAGATACTAGCAATCTATCTCCAGAAGATGCGGAATGGCTGAACCAGAACTGGAATAATATCAGCTTTTCAGTAGAGCCTAAAAAACAGATGGTTATTGATTCAGATAAAACTGTGACATTTGAAAAACCTCTTGGTGATTCTAGTAGAGCGCTGGAAGAAAATCAGAGCACAGAAAAAGCTCTTGGGAAGTCTCAAGAGCAAAATATGAATTCAGAGTATCAAAAAAATGAGAGGACCAATGGTAGTCAGGGGTCTTTACAGCCCAAGGCTGAAGGCAGTCCCACACCCGTACCAGAAGTTGGTACCTTTGAACGCTCTGTTACCAGTCGCCCTACGTTATCCTCTCATTTATTATATTTTAGCATAAATGAAGAGTTTCAGTCAAGTAATGATGGGCATTATCATTCTATTTCCTCGAATGAATTAGCTAAATTGAATCGTCCAATTCGTAGTCAAACTATTCAGAATGCAGCGCAGTATTATTTGGATGAATTGGCTAACTCTAAGATTTATTATGTCACCCCTGATAAGACTGTACAAGTGAATTTTGAAGAGAAGCACTTCATGCACTTAACAGGGATTAAGCCACTTGCACCAGGGCAGACACCTGAAAAAACTTTACGTGATTTTGCAGAGGGAAAAGGGCACTTTGATAATATTCTTTTGGCTAATAATGATGCAGCTTTTGACAAAATCAACGTCCTGTCAGATCTTTCAGTCGCAACAGAAAGTACATCTTTCTATTTTGATGATTTAACTAATCTTAGACGTTATAATGGGCGGTTTGATAGCCTTATAAAGTCTGATGATAAAGATATTATTTTACTGTTTAAAGAGCTGGAAGAAGAAAATTATATTCCAGTATCAGTATTTCAATCTAGAGCAAGACTGGTCAAAGAACTGGAGACGGCAGATAAAACTCCTATTCTTGCAGTATTCCGTGAACGTAATGGCCACATTGAACAGCTATCGATCAATGAGGACTATATTAAGGATGGGGGCAAAGAATTGCAATCTATTATGAAAAATGGCTTGTTTGAGGAAATCAAGCCTGATACAACTAAAGAAATTGAACAGATTGCTCCAGAGAACACATCGAATAAAACTTCACTTGATTCAGCTACCTTTACTCAAGTCTTAGATACTGTTTATAATTTAGGTGTGCCAGGTGACATCTCAAAAACTCCAGAAGAATTTCATCAATCCTGGAATCAGTATCTTGACTATGCGAAACAGTACAATGATAAATTTGATGAGATTGTTGCTGCAGCTGGAGAAGATCATCTTTTAGATACAAATTCAGATTTTTATAAAGAATGGAAACAAGATTATATCTATAAGGAGAACTACCATGTACGACTTCAATGGGCTGAAGAGCGCCCAGATGGGCCTAAATTGCCATTTAAAGAAACAGAGCTGATATCTTATCAAGATTTTGCTAAGGAACTATATAAGGCCAATCAGAGCTTCTATCAGCTACATCAGGAAGGGCTACAACAACTAACTGGTGGTCACCCAGAAGCCTACATCTCTCCAACTAAGATCCAGTTTAGAATCTACGCTCCTGATGGTGAACTGATCCAGGATGGCATCCGTTACGAGATTGGGGACGAGATTAACCCAATCGCTCACAAAGAAAGACTTGGAACACGAGAAATGCGAGAGCATCCAGAGTTGATGAAGATAGATGGGGCATTATTCAATCAGTACCATCTGGAGAGATTGGCGAGTGAACAAACCATCGAAAACATTCGGGATGAATTTGAAAAAGCACAAGTCAAGAATTCGCAGAATACACCAGATAATCCATCCGAAAAAATTTATCAGTATAACCGAAAAGATGAGAGGGATCGTGATTTGGATGGTGATGGTATTTCTAATTCTGATGAGATGTTGCAAGGAACAGATCCATACAATGCTGCTTCTAACCTTCATAAAAAGCAGGAAGATCGAGAAAGAAGGACAGATGCTGAAGTGGAGACTGGAGCTATTATCACCGAAGCAATTGCTGCTAAAAGTTCAGAACAAACCATTTCCCAGTTAGTCGCAAATAAAGATACAAAAGCTTTAGCTGAACACTTGAAAGAGGGAATGAAGAACTATTTAGATTCGGAACAGTTTAAATCGTTCTTGGATATGATGAGTAAGTTTCACAACTACTCACTCAACAATATTCATTTGCTGAAGATGCAAAATCCTAATGTTTCCCGTGTTGCAAGTTTTAATAAATGGAAAACAGATTTTGACAGAACAGTTAAAAAGGGTTCAAAAGCTCTGAAGATTTGGGTTCCGTATCAAGTGAAAACTAAAATTCCTGTTAATCAAAAGGAGTTGAGTTTTTCTCCGTCTGAGAATGAAATGGAAGAGAAGGAAGTCACTGTTACTCGATTCAAATTAGGGAATGTCTTCGATGTTTCTCAAACAGAAGGAAAAGAATTGCCAAAAGCAATTAATGAATTGACTGGAGATGTCAAAGATTATGAAGATTTGTATCGAGCAGCCAAAGCAGTTTCAATAGATAATCAGGTTCCTATCAGTTTTGAAGATATTAAAAGAGAAAGCGCAAATGGTTATTACTCTCCAGATGAAAATCGAATTGTCATTTCAAAAGGATTAAAGGGGCAAGAACATATTCTAAAAACCATTTTTCATGAAATGGCTCACTCAGATTTACATAGAGGAACGAATGCACAATATGGTGATGACCAATATCGTAAGCAAGAACTACAAGCTGAAAGTGTGGCCTATGTCGTAGCTAATCATTTTGGTTTTGATACTAGTAGCTACAGTTTTGGATATTTGGCTATTTGGGCAAAAGATAAAAATGGTTTTGAAGATATGGTAGAGCAACTGCAGGTTGTCCAGAAGGAAGCAAAAAGTTTGATTGATCGAATGGATGCTAAGTTGGAACTGGTGAAAAATAAAAGCGTAACGAAAGATAAATTTGCTGATAAACTCCAACAGGCAAAAGAAAAATCTGAGCAATTGGGTAATCAAAAGGCGGAGGCTGTAAAGCAGGTGGAAGAAAAAAAGTTCCTGAGCAGCCCTCACTAATGGAGGCACTAACCCGTCGGAAGAAAAACAAAAAAGGAGAAACAGAAGATGATTGAAAATCTAAGACAAGAAACTTTTGATCTTTTAATGGAGATATTTATTGAGAATGAGGCTACAGATTCGCCAAAAGTGAATGAAGTCAATCAGCATATTTCTCGTAAAGAATGCCTCTACATTCTTCGTAGAGATATGCGAATCAAAACAAACTATGAGTTAGAAGAAGTAGAAATGTATCCCATTGCACTCAAAGAAATTGAAGGAATGAGTGATGAAAGATTTGAGCAACTAAAAGACGAAATATTAAAAATGGAGCTGGTTGATACAATGGAGCTTCTACTGGAAGACTTAAAAGTTTAGTCAAACTTTTCCCTCGTTATAGAACAACATTCCTGCTTGCAGGGATTAGGGGATTGGGGATTTCCCCAAAAATTTAAAAAGTCAAGAATGGTCAGGGGTGACACCCTGACTATATTTGACCTTTTTAAAAACAGCATTTGGGTACCCAAGTGCTAATCTTGCCAGAAGAAAAGGGGCTGAGCCCCTCAATCAAGAAATAGCAGAACAGAGGTGATGATTTTTGAAAAATGGAGAAAAACGAAAACGAATGATTCAGAAAAAAATTCGTTTGACGGAAGAAGAGGCACGGTTTATTTCAACTAAAGTTGCGGAATCTGGAATGACAAATTTTAATGCCTTTGCCCGAATTATGTTGATTATGGGCGAGGTCAAAATCTTAAATTTTGAAGAATTTAGAGAGCTACGTAAGGAAATAAATCGGATTGGAGTCAATGTCAATCAGATTGCAAAAAAGGTAAACGAAGATGACCAGGTTAGTCTAACTGAGTTGAGTCAGATTCTTGAACTACAAAAAAATTTGAAAGATACAGTCAATCAATTTATCCAAAAACAAGAAAATCAAACAAAGGAACAAGACAGATGGTTGTAACAAAAGTCCTGCAGATAAAAGGAGTGTCTTCTTTGGACCGCTCTACAAAATACATCGAGGACGAAGCAAAAACAGTCGAGCTGAACGATATAAAAAGTTTGACCAACGCTTTACGCTATATTGAGAATCCCTCAAAAACAAGTTTACTAGAGAAAGATAAACAACTAGAATTTCCAGCAGTGGTCAAAGATGGCCGGGTGGTTAAGCAGCTTGTTTCTACTTATGATATCACAGATGCCAGTACAGCGACAGAAGAATTTCTTTTGACAAAAAAGAATGCGGCTCAGCGAAGAGGAACAAAAGAATTATCCGATATTCAAAATCCGAATCGAGTTTTGGCTCATCATATCATCCAATCATTTTCTCCGGAAGACGATTTGAGCCCGCAAGAAATTCATGAGATTGGCCGCAAAACGATTTTAGAATTGACTGGTGGTCAACATGAATTTGTCATTGCGACTCACATGGACAAGGGGCATATTCATAATCACATCATTTTCAATTCTACAAACTCGGTTACGCTAAACAAATTTCGCTGGCAGAAAAATACTGCTAGAAGTTTATTCAATATTTCAAACAAGTATGCAGATATTGCTGGAGCTAAAATTTTAAAAGAGCGACTATGGACGAATCGAAAATCCTATCATGCTTATCGAAAGAAAAATTCTTTTCGTTATGAGATTAAATCTCGATTGGATTTTCTTTTGAAACACTCAACCTCTTTAGATGATTTTAAGGTCAAGGCACGAGCTTTAGATCTTGTAGTTGATACTTCAGGAAAGGAAATAAAGTATCGTTTGGCTGATCGAGATCAAACTAGAAATGTCCGTGATCGTACTTTGTCAAAAAAAGGAAATTATTCTTTGGATAAAATCTCTGATAGAGTTCTTACTAACGAAGTGACCTTCTCTGTCGATGAAATTAAATCTGAATATGAAAAAATGGTAGCAGAGCGAGACGATGATTTTGAAATGAAGATCACAGTTGAAGAGTGGCAAGTGATGGAAGAAACTAAAAGTGGCATTTATCTTGAAATGGAATTTGGGATTAGGAATAAAGGAACCATTCTCATCCCTGCTCATCAAGTTGAAAAAGCTGAAGATGGTTCTTATGAAATTTTTATCCGGAAGAATGATTTCTATTATTTTGTTAATCCGGAACATGCGGATAAGAACAGGTACATGAAAGGAGAAACAGTCGCATCCCAGCTGTCTTACGATAATGGCGAAATGATTGTCCGGAAGAATCCTAAAATTTCAACTCTAGATCAACTCGTACGTGAGTATAACTATTTATCTGCTCATGGCGTGACAGAGGGGCAGCAATTTGATGACTTGCTAAATCGTTTTGAAGAAGAGCTAGAGGAGGTCGATAAGATGCTTGATAAATTAGATCGACGTTTGGGTGATCTAAATAAAATTCAGGCGGCCTTCCTTGGTCTGGAGTCAAGAGATTCCCAGGAAGTAAAATTAGCTGAATCTATCTTGAAAGACTTTAAAGTGGATCCTAGCACACGCAAAGCTGAGATTGATAAACTTGTTAAGGAGGCGACTTTTGAGCGTCAGGCTTTGTATCAACGAGTAGAAGCAATTACAAAAGATTATAAGTTACATCAAGATATTGATAAAAATGTGGAGCAGCGTAAGGATAGAGAAACTTCATTGTAAAAAATAATTATAAATATAATTATAAACATATTGACAAATATAATTATAATGGTATAATAGAAGTATAGAAAATAACAAGGAGATAGGTAGATGGAAGAAAAATCTCATTGCAAAATTTGCGGTTGCACTTGGAACAATGCTTGCTATACTCCTGACAAAGGAGCTTGTTGGTGGATAAATGAAGAAGAAACAATGTGTAGCCATTGCTATTACGGATGGAATGGAGAAATAGAATGAAAATTATTACTTTTGCTGCTATTAAAGGCGGTGTGGGAAAAACAACTTTAACTTTTAATTATGGGGAATGGTTGGCTAAGAAAGGTCATAAGGTTCTCTTTATAGACTTAGACCATCAGTGTAATTTGACTCAGTGTTACAATATCTATGAGAGCAAGAATACAATTGCCAATGCTTTTAAAGGAGGCGATGTGGATATTAAGCAAGTCAAGGAAAATATCAGTCTAATTCCAGGCTCAGTTCAGCTTGATACGGTGGAACGAGATCTGGAGAACAGCGATAAGAAAAATATGTTACTTTATCTTTGGCTTGAGGATAACTACGAAAAGAAAAAGTTGGATCAGTTTGACTATATCTTGATTGATT
>CAUVGG010000005.1:0-31860 GCA_963551305.1 uncultured Streptococcus sp. | reverse complement strand
CCCACCATTTCATAGTCACGAGGTTACCAAACCATTGGTGAGCCAACTCATGTGCCACAACTAGGGCAACTTGTTGACGACTGGCAAATGTAGAGTTCTCATCCACAACCAAGTATACTTCACGGTAGGTTACCAGACCCCAGTTTTCCATTGCACCCGCTGAGAAGTCAGGAAGGGCGATATGGAGCGATTGAGGGATTGGATACTTAACTCCGTAATAATCTTCATAGAACTCAATCGAGCGAACTGCGATGTCCAATGAGAAATCAAGGTTTGATAGTGGATGTGCTTTGGTCGAGTAGACACCTACGAGGGTACCATTTTTAGTTTTAGCGGTTACCCCTTGCAAGTCACCAGCTACAAAGGCCAACAAGTAAGATGACATACGAGGTGTTGTCTCAAACTTCCAGATACCTGTTTCCTTGCGGTTTTCAACATCAATCTCAGGCATGTTTGACAAGGCTAACTCACCTTCTGCCTGGTCAAAACGGAGAGCGAGATCAAAGGTTGCTTTGGCTTCTGGCTCATCCACACATGGGAAGGCTTCGCGTGCGAAATGGCTCTCGAACTGGGTAGACAAGACTTCCTTCTTGACACCATCCACTGTGTAGTAAGAAGGGTAAATACCTGTCATGTTGTCTGTGATTTTTCCTGAAAAGGCGATAACCAATTCAACTTGACCAGCCTCAGCCAGCTCGATATGCAGGGCTTCATTTTCATGATCAACTGTAAATGGACGAGCTTGACCCGCAACTTCTACAGAAGCGATTTCCAAATCTTTTTGGTGAAGGGAAATACGGTCACTCTTGGCTTGACCAGTGATGGTCACCTTCCCAGAAAAGGTCTTGGTCTCACGACTCAAGTCTAAAAATAAATCATAGTGTTCAGGAACAAATTGCGTAATAAAATGTTCAACTGCTTGCATAGTTTTCTCCTATTCTAAGTTTAAGAGCTGCTGCTCTTCTTCAAACAAACTTATTATATCATGTTTTGCTTAAGAAAAAAGGATTGGACGGTGATTTCCAAAACTTTCTTTCTTCTAGCGGTCTACAGAGGGTAGACCTTGCGAAATTCTTCCAAAACGACCTTGCTGTCAGGTGTAAAAGTCAAGCCCGCTTCCCTCATCCACTCGGTGAAAAAGTCCTCATGAACCTGGCGCCAATAGGCTAGGGATTTATCACCTTCCCCTTCCTTAAATGCATGTTCAGCAGAAACTTGATTGAAAGGCTGAACGGACACCTTGGTAATTTCGACAATGCAGACAGCCTGATTTTGACTGTCTAAAATGACATCGAAGGTTCCTTCTTGTGGAAGAGGTTCGTCTTCTAGTGCGTAGAGGTCGTAGACTGAGGCGGTTGCTGTCTTTTCGCCTCTTAGAACCAAGTCGGCCAAGAGATCTGCTTCCACTCCAAAAGCCCAGGCATCTATCTCATCTCCAATTGAGGGGTTAATTTGCTTATAGGCATTCCACATTTCTTGCGGTGTCATGGGTTGCTCCTTTGTAATTTTTTACTTTCTTCTTTTATGTGTTTAAGGTGATCTGGATGGTCAATTTCTAAATCAAAAATCTCCGGAATAGATCTGTAATGGATAATACACTCAATCCCCATCTGATTCATTTTTTGTATGAAAGAAGGATTCAGATAGCCTGCTACAGCAAAGTCAATCTTTTTCATCCTTGCTTTATCCTGCATCTGTCTCAGCATATCTAACATAATCGGACTTTCTATATCATGCCATTGACTATTTCTCACAGTCGCAAAAACAAAAGAAGTCAAATCATTCATTCCAACTATAATCTTTGAAATACCAGTTTCCAGTATCCTGTCCAAGTCAAAATAAGCTGACGGTAATTCAATCATTGTGCCGATTTTCCCGGTAAAACCATACTCACGCAATACTCTAATAGCTTGTTTTAATTGGTCGGCATCATTGACAAAAGGAAAAATAACAGACAGATTGGGATTGGTTTGATAAACTTCTGTAACGACATTTGCCTCAGCCTGAAATTCATCCGGACACGCCAGTAAACGCCTGATTCCTCTGTATCCAAACAAGGGATGATTTTCATCCAAAAACTCTTTAGTTCCCACTAAACAATTGGCTTCTGTATTCGTTAATTCTGAAAAACGATACCATACCTCTTCATCTGAATACAAGGAGCAAATAGTGTCTAGATAATCTTTTACAAATTGCTGACAACTTGGTAACAGGATGTTTTGGTTGAGCTCTCTCAACAAGTATTCCCCACGAATCATGCCAATGTGGTGAAATAGTTGAGGATAAACTTTTTCAGCGATTTTCTCGCCACTAAGGGCTAGCTGGTTTTTCATTTCTTCCCCTCTTTCCATCCTTCAAATTTAGCCACACTTCCTCATCCCTTAAAAGGGAAAAGGCTAACAATACCTTGCTCCTTGATAAAGCTTTGTAATCTTTCGATTTGTTCTTCTATTTTAGACTGGATATCTGTCTCTTCACAAGTTGACTCAGCAATAAAAAGGTGAATCTTCAATAAATCTGTCAGGTACAGCAGACGGCGTCCCATTTCTGATTCAGGACTTGAAGCTTGCTCGATTTTTGCAAGCTTTTGTTCCAAAGTTCCTCCATCCAAAAATCTCTGATGTACTCTCCTTCTTATTTTTCTAGTTACTTCCTCCCCAGAATCCAGTGGACTTAAAAGGAGATTTTGATAGATGGATACCTGATTTTCCGTCTGCTTTTCCATATAGGCCAACAAGACTATTGAACTCTCAACAAAGGTCCAACTATTATAATCTCCTTCAAAGGGAATTTGTAGCAAAATATCTAACAACTTTTTAGCTAGTTCTTTTTGACCATCTAGATAGAGTAAATAAGCAAGGTGATTAAGAGACTCAAGATAGGAACAGTTGGTCTTCTTGTACTTTTTTAATATTTTTTCTACATAGGGTTTTAAATCAGAATGATTTTCCACTAGATCAAATACTTCTATCAGCTTCATCTTAACTCCTTACTGTATTCGCCTATACTTAATGGAACTATGTAAATCCAGCTTAGTTACTAGGCAAAGGGCATAAACGTATCATTCCAATTATAGTAATTCAATGCATCGACCAAGTCATGGGAGCTTGCGTCTGGCTTTTCATCCAAGGCTACAATCAAAACATCAATCAACTGTTCACCATAATATACCAGATTAAGATTTCTCTCTACTACTTCCACAGGGTAGACATCTTTATCATCAACTACATCTGGATCATCCGACACCAAATAACGGCTATCAAGAGCCAAATCCCCTTCGTCATTGCCATAAAGGCAAAAGTCATCCTGAGTACATTGTTCTAACTTAACTTGCTCTAAAATATCTGCTAGTGAAAAGAATTGGTGTTTACGCATGATTGCTCCTTTTATTTCTACTCATCTTCCACAAAAGAGTTTAAAAATTCCTCAAATGAAAACCATTGACCAAAAATTTCGGCTCTTTCTTCTAAAACATAGTAGTAAACCTTGCCATAATCTTCTTCCCTTAGAGACAGAGCATAGTTTCCAGACCCAGGATCATAGGCAAAATGAAGGAGGTCTTTAGCCTTAAATCCTGCTGGAACAACCTCATCGTCAAACCAGTTGAGGACCTTCTCCATCTCCTCTAGTGAATAAAAAGCATTGAAAGGAAAGAGATGTTTGTCATCATGAACACCAGACACACAAGGTTGACCACCATTGTACTTGAGATAAAAGTTTAACATGGCTTCCGGCAATTTCTTTCCAAGGTTCTCCTCAAATTGTAAAAGATCTTCTCTTGTAATTGGCTCATTCGCATCAATCACTCTTAGCATATTTCTCCCTCCAGTTTTTACAATCCTTCTTCTAAGACCCTGTCAATAAAGTCATAGACAGTTGCAGCAACTTTTTGCATTTCTAAAGAGCCCAAAGCACCCAAATCATTTTCATAAATGCAATCATCAGCATTTTTCTTAATAAAGTAGGCCAAATCTCCCTCTTGACCAATCATAAAGAAGTCTGGTTCATCTACTTCTATCTGATAGGTCTCATTACGCTCTAAGAGATCCTCCTTAGCATATAAACAGATACCTGAGTCACCAATCTCATAAGGATAAACTTCGTCCCATTCTGATAAAAACTGATAATAGAGGCTTGGTAACACAAATCCGAATATATCTTGTTCCATCTTTAACCTCCAATAGTGAACAATGCAAACTGTACCAAAGCATCACTTCAAACTCCAACCACCATCAATGGTCAGAATTTGTCCTTGCATGGCAGATGCGTGACCGCTAGCTAAAAAGAGACTGACTTCTGCAATTTCACTTGGCTCAATCCAGCGCTTGATTGGCGTTTCATTGGCCACCCAGTCAGCCACCCCACCTGGCTCAAAGTCCGCAGCGGTCATAGCTGTCTTGACCGCTCCCGGAGCGATACCAAAGACCTGAATCCCAGCTTCTGCATAGTCTAGAGCCAACTGCTTGGTAAAGCCAGCTAAGGCATGCTTAGACGAGGTATAAGCGTGACCACCTCCACCAGCTAGGCTAGAAGCAATCGAACACATATTGATAATGATTCCCTTTTTACTTTCCAGCATTTGTGTCAAATAATGTCGTGTCATCTCAACTGGAGTCACATAGTTGATTTCAAAGATTTCTTGAATTTCCTGAGCTGATTGTTCCAAAAGTGGTTTATAATCATCCAAGACTCCGGCAGTATTGCACAAAATATCCACCTGAGGGCACCAGTCAAAAACAGGCTCCAAGTCCAAGGTTAAATCTCTCTGTAAAAAGTGGAAATCACCGTTTAAGACTGGATTTTCTCCTTGGTCAACTCCGTAAACTTGATAGCCATTCTCTAAAAAGAGGCGAGCTTGAGCCAGACCGATCCCTGAACTCACTCCCGTAATCAATACGCGTCTAGTCATGGACTTCTACCCAGTCCGTTGCCAAAACATCACAAGGTGTCGGACTCCACATGGAAAAACCTTCCCCTTCTCCAGACACGTTGATTAAGAAATAAGGCGTCACTTCAAGTGCAACCCCATTTTGCTCGATGGTGTCAAAAAGCTGCACATAGTTTTCAGCTCCTCCCCAACCAGTTCGTACATATTTTTTCTTAGCCTTTAATCCAGGCAAGATTTCTTCAAATGTCATGATTTTCTCCTTTAATGCTACATTCTTAATTTAATTATAACAAAAAACCGTTTTCCAACGGCTTTTTGACTGTATATCTACTAAATTCTTCCTACCACTGCAATCCCGCTTCTCTAATTTCTTTCTTGGAAGCAAATTTACCATTTGGTCTGTGCCATCTTCCGTTTCTATCCCTAAAGTAGCCACCTGAATTTGTTGATTGCGAGTTTGATTCCTGACTTTCTTCCTTTTCTTGTGCAGCCTGACGTGCTTTTTCTTCCTCTTTCGCTTTCTTTTCAGCTGCTTCTTTTTCCTCAGCCTCTTTCTTGGCTTTTTCCTCAGCTTCCTTCTTGGCTTTTTCCTCAGCTTCTTTCTTAGCTTTTTCTTCTTTGTTTTCAACTGTATTTTTGGCAGTACCATCCAAATAATTGATTTCCGCATTAGCTGAAACATTGTCTAGAATAACATGTGTCACAGAATACTGATCAACCTTTTCCTTACTACCACCTAACTTGATTTTCAAGAGTTTGCCGCTCTCATCAATTCCCACATACTGCAACTCAATCTGTCTCGGTATCAATTCGTCCTTTTGATAAATCGGGGTCACCTTGTAATCAAGAAAGTAGTTTGGGTGATTGGCCAACCAAGAGTCCAACCTATTTTCATAATAAAGCATGCCACTTTGGTTTTGGTCATCTGTTCCAGAATAATTTCCAGCATTGAGCCAGTTAGTCATAGGAACCAAGTTTTTCTTTTCATCGTTTAATCCACTAAACTGGTACCCAATCAAATGGCCTCGATTCATCAACCAAGCCTTTTTAGAGCCATCACCATAAAAGAATTTATAATTGTGCCATCCAACTGGATCACAAGTCAACTTGGACTCTCTCTTCTCAGTTGGCTCATCGCTGTCCTTAAGTTGAATATGAGCACCTGTTGCGCGTGATTTAGAGTCCAATTCCCCAAGTTCTAACTGTTTCTCATTTTTAAAAGGCAAGAGTCCAGCTTCTTTAAACAACTTCTCATCAAACTTGATTTGCTTCTGTTCAATTTTTTCTTCTGGGACCTTTGATTCCGCCTTATGTCCAGAACAAGCAACTAGTGTTGTGATTGAAAGTAAGGCAATTGAAAAGGATAGTAGCTTTTTCATAAAAATCTCCTTTTTATATAGTAATTAGATTAATATCTCCTCTTACATATTACTATCATTTTGTTAATTGTTCAAGAATAAAGAGACTGTTATTATACTATTTCTCCTCCAATGTCCCAAACAAAAACGATAACCACTTTTCAGTAGTTACCGTTGGTTTCTTTTGATTAGTCTTTCCCACCAAGTTTGCTGTTGATGGTCATCATGATGCTAGCTATTTTCTCACCCCAGTATGGATCGGAAGCATAGCGAACATTCATTCCTGTTGCCTTGTTTCCAAGGTGGTCTCTGCCATAGTCGATGTAGTTCTCACGGATCCACTTGGCCGCTCCGAGAATTCCTTTGTCCACATCATCAAAGCTCTTGGCTGATAGATATGGGCTAGTATCATAGGCTGCAATACCAAAGAAGTTGTTCTTATCTCTGGCAATTTGACTGCGTCCCCACGCACTTTCAAGAGCGCTATGTGCCATCAAGTAAAGGGCGTTGACACCGTAGCGTTCCTCAGCTTCTTTGAAAGTCGCTCCTTTACCTGCAAGAGGACTATCCTGCAAGTTCATCATCGAATACAGTTTATCCAATTCAGCTGCACTATAATTACTTGGTTCTCTCAAGTTTTTATAAAGGAAAGGATTTTTAATGGTAAAGCCATCAAAATGCTCTCCGTCAGTTGAGTAGTACTTCTTACCAATAATCATTGCAGATGTGTGTGGAGCTACTTTGATACTCGTATAAGGAGAGAGTTCATGGTAGAGGAATTTCCCATCACTAGTATAATGAGGGATAAACTCGCTTCCTTCATCTACTGCTGTCAAATCACTTTGATTCATATAGCCAGACAAGCCAGAAATCGAAACTGCAAGTCGGCCACCTTTTCGCGTCGAGCTATCCAGTGAAACAATACTTCCTTGATTAATGTAACTCAAGATTTCTCCAGATGCACTGTAGACATAGGCTGTGATGGGTTTAACTTTGTAATATTTGGTTTTATCCGCAACATGCCATTTACCGGAAGCATCCAAGGTATGACCATCTACAGTCTCGTTTTTTGCCATATAACCGCCTGATTTAAGGTAGTACCATGATTGGTCGGATGAATCGTAGATAAGCTCTTTCTCAGCCATCTTCCCGTTTGACTTGAGGTAGAACCAATTGTTCTTGTACCACACCCACTCACTTGCAGCCATATAACCGCCAGATTTGAGATAGTAGTAACCATTATCCCAGAGCCATTCTTTATTGGCATAATTTCCATCAGAGTTAATATAGAACCAAGAGTTATAATTCTTGTCAAAGAGCCACCCTTTGCCAGCTTTTGCTCCACTGCTCGTCACATAACTGCGGTCAATCCAAGTTTCCGTAGAGAGGTAGCCACCGGATTTGAAATGGTAATCCTTGCCTTTGATCGTTTCCCAGCCTTTTTCAGCATAGGTTCCGTCTGCTTGCAAGTAAAACCACGAGTTATAATTTTTGTCAAAGAGCCATTCGGATTTCAGTTTAGCTCCACTCTTTGCAACATAGAAGCGGTCAATCCAACGTTCAGTAGAAAGATAGCCTCCAAATTTGAAATGGTAATCTTTACCTTTAATCGTTTCCCAGCCTTTTTCGGCATAGCTACCGTCTGCTTTCAAGTAAAACCAAGAATCGTAATTCTTATCAAAGAGCCATTCGGATTTCAGTTTGGCTCCACTCTTTGCAACATAGAAGCGGCCAATCCAGCGCTCGGTAGAAAGATAGCCTCCAAATTTGAAATGGTAGTCCTTTCCATCTATGGTTTGCCAGCCATTTTCAGCATAGGTACCATCTTGTTGAATGTAGAACCAACTGCTATAGTTGTCATCATAAATCCAACCTTGTTTGACCTTATTACCATTTTCTGACAAATAGGTCTTACCAAGCCAAGTACTTTTCAGCATTTTCCCTTGAGAATTAACGTAGTACTCATTTCCACCTTGAGTGACCCACTCATCTTTGGCCATTTTCCCATCTTCTTTAAGGTAATATTTTTCCTGACCTTGTTGGATCCACTCATTTTGAGCTTTTTGACCATCAGACTTGAGATAATACCAGGATTGTTTTTCTTGGTCAAACACCCATTGATTCTTGACCCTAGCACCACTTTCAGCCACATAGTACTGGTTGATCCAAGTTTTTGTGGCTAATTTTCCGGTCTCGTTAAAATAGTAATCCTTACCACCAACAGTCAGCCAGCCGTTTTCTGCACGTTGTCCATCAGCCTTAAGATAAAACCAGTCCTGATACGTTTGGTCAAAGATCCATTGGTTGGTTGCTGGTTTTCCATCAGCTTTGAGGTAGGTCTTTCCTTTCCAAGTCCCTTCATCTGCTTTAGCTGTCTCCACTACAGTAAAAAAACACCCAAATAAACCAGCACTTACTAGGGCCACTTTCCATCGTTTCATTTAAATGCTCCAATAACGTTTTCTAAGCCCTATTGTAACATAGTTAACCGACGGAAATATTACAAATTGATGAAGATTCTATGTCTTGTTGACGATAAGGAAGGTCTAGCTTATCTTAGACTGGCTTTGACTTCTCGACGAAGTTCTTCTAAACTGCTAATGCCATATTTGTCCATGACTTTTGGCAGATGTTCGATGATATCAGGACAGGCATAAGGATTGGTAAAGTTGGCTGTTCCAACTCCGATGGCAGAGGCACCAGCCAGATACATTTCTAGCGCTGCTTCAGCCGAATCCACTCCCCCCATTCCAATGATGGGAAGGTCGGTTGTTTGGGCGACTTGGCGGATGAGTTTGAGGGCTACTGGAAAGACTGCTGGGCCTGACATTCCACCTGTTCCATTGGCTAGGATTGGTTTTCTGGTTTTGAGGTCAAAGCGCATACCGACTAGAGTATTGATCATGGTTAAGCCACTTGATCCCGCATCCTCTGCTGCCTTTGCGACGGTGACGATATCCGTCACACTAGGGGTTAGCTTGACATAAACTGGCACATCAGAGGCTTCCACAGCTGCCTTTACCACTTCATAAGCCAAGTCAGGATCTTGCCCAATCAAAAGTCCATGATTGCCATGATCCACATTCGGACAAGAGATATTGAGCTCGATAGCTTTTACATTTGCTGCCTTGGAAATTCCTCGAGAAACGGCTGCATACTCTTGTTTTGAAAATCCTGCTACATTGGCGATGATAGGAAGCGTAGGATACTCTCTTTCCAGCCAAGGTAACTTTTCTGCTAAAACAGCTTCTAAACCAGGATTTTGCAGACCGATTGCATTGAGCATACCAGCAGGTGTCTCAGCTACTCTCGGAGTTGGATTCCCAAAACGGGGTTCAAGTGTTGTCGCCTTGATCATAATGGAGCCTAAAAGGTTTAAATCATAATACTTGGCATACTCCTGACCAAAACCAAAACATCCTGATGCTGGTATGATCGGATTTTTCAAGTCCAAGCCCGGTAGAGAAACTTGTAAACGATTTGTAGTCATGACTTTCTCCTTATAATACAACTGTTCCTGTACGGAAAACAGGACCATCTTCACAGACGCGTTGGCTGACTGTCTCACTTTCTGGCACTTTTAGAACGCAGGCATAGCAGGCCCCCATCCCGCAAGCCATACGAGATTCTAGAGATAGATAGGCTCTTGGGTGGTCATAAAATCTTTGATTGATGTACTTCATCATTCCAGGCGCCCCACATGAGTAAACAGCATCAAATTTACTGTCTAAATCATTGATGACAACAGATACATTTCCCTTAATGCCATAAGAACCATCATCTGTCGTAACAAAGACCTGACCATATTGGGTCAATTCTGTTTCGAGAATAACAGCATCCTTGTTGGCAAAACCGAGGACTGTTACTACTTTCACCCCACGCGCATACAATTCTTTTGCTACCTCAAGCAAGGGTGGAACTCCAATCCCACCACCAACGAGGAGAACTTGGTTCTGGTCGTCCAGATCAGACAAGTCAAAACCATTCCCCTGAGGTCCCATCACATCAAGTGTATCACCCTGACTTAATGTTGAAAAAATAGCGGTCCCAGCACCCTCAATCCGATAAATGAGATGACACTGCTTGTTTGCCTTGTCAATAGACGAAATTGAAATAGGACGGCGCAAGAGATGGGCATCATCAGGCACACGCAGATGAAGAAATTGGCCTGCTCGCATGGCTTCAACCATTTCTCCTTCTAGGACTAATTCAAAGATTGCTGGCGCAATTTCCTCCTGAGCGACCACCTTCATGGTCTCCAAACGAATGGCACCCAAACGTTTCTTACATGTGGGATTCATGATTTTCCTCCTTAAATTTAAGGGGACCAGATAAAGAAAAGACCTTGCTAATGCAAGGCCTCAGTTGGGTTAGGCTAAAACTCATGCGCACACTTAAAAAGTCTCCACAGAGAGTCCCCTATCCCTTTTATCTGACACCTTGTGAGTCTCTCTGGACTCCCCTTAAAGGTTAAATTTGTATTAGTATACTCTTTCAAAGAAAAAAAGTCAAGTAGAAAACGAACATTCTACTTGACTTCACTGGATTATTTTTCACGAATGACTTCGACCTTGTAGCCATCAGGATCCTTGACAAAGTAATAGTTTGGTTGAGTTCCTGGAAGTCCATTAGGGGCTGTCACCTCATAGCCTTTTGCGCTATGTTCTTGATGTAGGGCCTCAAGGTCAGGTGTACTGAGTGCGATATGGGCAAAGCCATCTCCTACCACGTAAGGACCGTGGTCATAGTTATAAGTCAACTCCAACTCGTAGTCATCACCATCAAGTCCTAGATAGACAATCGTGAAGGCATGGTCTGGAAAATCCCTGCGACGCAATTCTTTAAAACCAAAAGCATCTTGATAAAATGCGATTGATTTTTCAAGGTTTTCTACTCGCAAGCAAGTGTGTAGCATTTTTGAAGCCATATATTCTCCTTTATTTTTAAAAAGACTGGGACAATCCTGTTCCAGTCTTATCAATTATTATTTACCAAGTTTTGTTTTAGCTGCATCTGCAAGAGCTGTGAAAGCTGCTGCATCGTTAACAGCCAAGTCAGCAAGCATTTTACGGTTAACTTCGATTTCAGCCAATTTCAAACCATGCATCAATTGTGAGTATGAAAGTCCGTTCATACGAGCTGCCGCGTTGATACGAGTGATCCACAATTTGCGGAAGTCACGTTTTTTCTGACGACGGTCACGGTATGCATAGTAGTAAGAGTTCATTACTTGTTCTTTTGCAGTACGGAACAAGATATGTTTTGCTCCATAGTAACCTTTAGCTAATTTAAAAATACGTTTACGACGTTTGCGTGATACAACGCCACCTTTAACACGTGCCATGTTTTATTTCCTCCAAATATTTCCTAGAATTGTTTACTTACTGTCAGACTCTTATTTCAAGCGAGTAAGCATTGCTTTGATACGTTTGAAATCTCCTGAATGCACCATAGATGCTTTACGAAGATGACGACGTTGTTTCTTAGTTTTTCCGTGGAAACGGTGAGAAGTGTAAGCACGGAAACGTTTAAGTCCACCAGAACCTGTACGTTTGAAACGTTTAGCTGATGCGCGGTGTGTTTTTTGTTTTGGCATGATTTTTTCTCCTTTATTTAACTTTCTGACAATTATTTTTTGTCAGTTGCTGGCGCCAACTGCATGAACATTTGGCGTCCATCCATTTTAGCACGTTGTTCGATGATCGCAATATCTTGTGTTGCTTCAGCAAACTCGGCTAAAACTTTTGCACCAATCTCTTTATGGGTGATCATACGCCCTTTAAAGCGAATGGATACCTTAACTTTGTTCCCTTTTTCAAGGAACTTGCGAGCATTGCGAAGTTTTGTTTCGAAATCACCCTTATCGATAACTGGGCTCAAACGAACTTCTTTCACGGTCACAACGCTTTGTTTTTTACGTTGTTCTTTTTGCTTTTTCTGGTACTCAAATTTGAACTTACCGTAGTCCATAATTTTAGCAACAGGCGGTTTTGCTTGGGGTTGAATCAATACCAAGTCAACATTTGCACTATCAGCCAATGCTTGCGCTTCGCTGAGTGGCTTAATGCCTAGCTGTTCTCCCTCAAGACCGATCAAGCGAACTTCACGTACACGAATTTCATCATTGATGAATAAGTCTTGCTTTGCTATGGTTTTCACCTCTTTTTTATTATTAGAGAAAAACAAGAGCGGGCTCGTAATGATACAAGCCCGCACGTTATGATAGCGTTTCTTAGAAACTTTTCATCCGTAGGGCCAGGCAACTTGATGTCACAAGGCGAGAAGCTCTCACTTCTGCTTTTCTCAACTTTTATATGATACCAAGTTTTCTATCCCTTGTCAAGATAAAAAGTTATTTTTTCGAAAAACTTTCTGTTTTCTTCTTGATGTCCGCATCAAAAAGAGAGAACCTAGTTGGTTCCCTCCTTGTGTTAATTTTTTCCTCACCTTCCGTATAGGAATGCTAAGACCTATTAAAACCTTCCTTTTTACGTGAACTTCCCCATCTTTCGATAAATAGAATACCCACTAACAAAAGGATAATCAGGCAAGGAAGTAAGACAATCCCCATGCTCCAATTTAGATCTACATTATCAATCTGCTTAGGTAATCTTCCAGATAAAATCTCTACTGAACGCAAGTAAGTAAAGGGAATCAGATGTGCAATACTCTGAAGAGGCTGAATGGTTTGGATACCAAACAACAAGCCAACAATCCCAATGAGGGAAAGAAAGAGAACAGGCATTTTTTGCTTGAAAAAGTAAGCAATCAAGTAGACGACTTCCACAATGACGATAAAAGCTAAGAAAGTTAAGAGCAAGCTAGGAAATAACACATCTTGTATCTTCCCAATAGTTACCTCTTGATTCGTTAAGCTATAGAACGGGTAGGGATAATCTAACTGTCCAAAACCACTTATCAGACTTCCCACTAGAAAAGAAAATCCACAGATTCCGATAAACAGCACGGTTACATAGCTCACCCCAACTCCAAGAGAGGACATGGCAAATGTCACTTTTGAAAAGGGATATAACTGAGCTGTATCGAGATTATTTTGATATCTTTCTGCGAACAGTTGTGTTAGCATGAAAATAATAGCAATCACAAACAAGCTTGGGATGATAGCCTCTAAAATCCAGACAATCTGATCAATCCCATGGGTCGGATAATCTAAACTGTGTGCCCTTATATTCAAGGGATACAGGGCTTGGTAAATCTTTCGTTCGCGGTCAACCGCCATTTTTAAGTCAGAGCTAGAAGTCGGTTCCTTTGATACAATTTCATAACTTTTTTCTTCACTTTGCCACTGTAAATAGTAGGCTTCTTTCCAGCGTCCTTCTTTTAACAAAGCCAGAATTTCTTTCTTTTGAGTCAAAAGATTTTTTTGTATGTCTAAATTTCTTTTAACACTCTGGTATTCCTCCGAGCTGGTGTCAGAGATTTGGGAGAGTTTCACTTCATTTTCATTGATGATTCTCTCTTGTTTTACAAGACGGGTTTCCAACTCGCTCTCCAAGCTGTGTGAGTTTGCAGTCTGACTATTTAAATAAAAGGTAACACCGAGTACAGATGCAAATAAAAGTAAGATAATCCAGTTTAAACGACTTTTGAAAACTTTCTTTAACAAAAATAGGCTAATATCTTTCATAACGGAACCTCTTCTATCTGCCCCTGATGAATGGTTACGATGCTATCGCAAATCTCCATTAACTCCTCTTTGTAGTGGGAACTCAAAAGAACCAGCTGTTCTTTTCTATCGATTTGTGCCAGCCTATCAAAAAACTTCTGTCGATAATATTCGTCTAAACCATTTGTTACCTCATCCATGAGCCAGCATTTCGCCTGACTGAGGAAATACATAGCAATCACCAAGCGTTGCTTCATCCCTAAGGAATACTTGCGGATGGGAAGGTTGATATAGTCAGACATTTCCCAGTAGGCGATTTCATCCCTCAAGTTCAGGTCTGACTTCCAGATGTTTTTTATAAGACGAAGGTAGTCCATCCCACTTAAGTTTCCATCCAGCCATTCAACGCTCTCATAATAAAACAAAGAAGGAGGGGCTGCGATATGTCCACTACTAAGGGGAAGTAGCTTGCTCACAGCTCGGAACAGGGTCGTCTTTCCCGAGCCATTGATAGCAAGAAGGCCATAAATCCTGCCCTTTTTAAAGGTGAAATCCGCATCTTGCAAGATGACTTGTCGCGTTTTTAAGGTAACATGAGTAAGATTTAACATAGCCAGCCCTCCTTTTTCTCACTCTTTAACGATTAATAACCTCCGCTGTAGTAGTTTATGACTTCATAACGATCGTAGTTCCAGCCAGAACCAATTTTATACTCAGAGTAGCTGTAATAACGAGACCATGATGGGATAGAAATGTATTGATGGTTATGATAGTTAGTACCATATTCCCACACGGTATTCCAATCATACCAATAACTCTTAGTGACTCTCACAGCAGATACACTGGACTGAAAAAGACCAATAGATAACAAACTAGCTAATAAAACGACTTTTGCTGATTCTTCATGTTTACATTGCATTTATATCACTACTATTGAAAACACTTTCATTATATCGTTTTTCTCAGTATTATGCAACAGATTTTTAGTTTATTTAACTAATATATAACATTTTTCTTCCTAACGAACGCTTTCAATTCGCCAACTATTCCATCCTTTAAAGCGAATAGCTCCGTTCTGGTCAGTTCGGTAAATCTTACTCTTGATACTTTCTAGTCGTGTCAAGGTTTCCTGATGGGGGAGTTTCGCACGATTGTTTTTTCCAACTGAAATGAAAGTAATTTCTGGTTTGAGTTTTTCTAGGAAAGCTGGATTTGATGAGGTTTTAGCACCATGTTGGCCTGCTTTCAAGACATCCACATCTAGGTCAGGATATTGCTTCAGCAAGTCCTTCTCTCCTTCCTCTTTCAAATTTCCTGTGAAGAGAAAGTGATTATCCAAAAGTTTTCCATAAAGAACCAGAGAATTATCACGCTTCCCATCTCCAATCTTCCCTGGAGATAGGACTTCTAAGTGACTGCCAAAAATCGGTAAATTCTCCCCTGCTGTCACACTGCGTACCTTAGTTTGGCTTACTTCTAATTCTGCCACAAATTCCTTCTGTGTCAGACTTCCTTTTGATACTAAAATCTCTCCGACATGGAAAGCCTTGGTCACCTCCAGTAAATCTCCAACATGTTCCCTATCTGTGTTGGTCAAAATCAGCTTATCAATCTTATCTACTCCTCGACTTTTTAGATAGGGAATCAAGGTTCGCTGGGCATTGCTAGTCGTTGCCTTTTCTTGCCAAGCCTCGATTTTCTTATCAGATTCTGCCTTGCCCCCCACATCTATAAGCATAGTTTTACCAGTTACATCCCGTAGAAAAATGCTTTCACCTTGCCCCACATCCAGCATGGTGATTTCATTTTCCAGTGGATGCTTGGTCAGGAAAAAGAGCCCCACAATAAAGAGACTGAATCCTGCTAGTCTTTTGATGTTTTTCCTCATATCATAGACCAAGGCTAATGAAACTAAGAGAAGAATCAAAAGCCATGCGGTGGGTTGACCAAAGACCAAGGGCCTGCTTGCCATCTGCGATACCAAGCGAATGATGCTCTCCAACCATTCAAAGACAAGGTTAAGCTGAGTGACTGGGTAAACAAAAGACAGGATGAATAAGATGGACAAAAGTGGTAAGAATACCAAGTCAAACAGAAAGGAAAAGACAAAGGTTAAGAGAATTGACCAAGGTTGAAATTCTGCAAAATAAAAGGATAGAATGGGCAATATTCCCAAGGAAATGATCAGACTTTCTCTGGCAACAGCCTTGAGTCCCTCCCCTTCTTTGCTGGTCATGGTCAAGATAAAGGCGTAGGCGCATGACAAGACACCTCCTGCCGTCAGGAAAAAGTTGGGCATGATGATAAAGAGGACAAGAACCGTCAAGGCAAAATTGTCCAAGCCCTTAACACCATGTTGGGCTAGTAACTTTTGCAAGAGACTGCGAATGACCGAAGCTGAGAATCCTGTCAGACCTCCATAGATAATGGAAAAAGGATAAGTCAGCCACTTCAACTTTTCTTGGGTCAAGCCCAATCGTAAGAGGAGTTTCTTAAAGGCATCCATGAAAAAGCCCACCTGCATACCCGACAAGGCAAAGAGATGGATAATTCCAAGACTGGAATAGAGCTCATTCATCTCCTCGAAGTCAGTATCCAAATGTCCTAGCAACAGCCCTGTCATATAGTTGCGCATAGGGTCGGGAAAGTGCGTCTTGATCCAAACAATAGCCTTTCTACGTAGACTCGATAGGTTTTCACCTATATCCCAACTGCTAACCTTTTTCATTGACTGGATACTCTTGATAGTCAAAGTTTGGTAAATCCCCTGAGTTTTCAGATAGGCTTGGTAGTCAAAGCCACCAAAATTCCTCTGACCTTCTGGCTCGGAAAGTTTTCCTTCTAGTTCAATCTCATAAAGATCTGTTAAGGCCTGAAAGTGCTCTTTCTCCTCCTCGGACTGGAGTTTATAGTAAACTTGGAAGGTGCGTCCGTCGGCCTTGCCCCGAAAGGACAGGCTATCTCCATTGACTTTGATAGTATCTGGAAAAATCCTCACCTTTTCAACATAAGCGACTAAGTCTTGACTAGCTTGTGTCTGTTGCCAAGTTTGAAACAGAAACCAAAAGCCAAAGAGTCCACAAATCGCTAGAACTCTACTAGCCGATTTCCAAGGAAATTGGAAAAAGAGACAGACGAGCAAAAAAACAAAACCTAGCAGTGCGAGATAGGACGCTCCAAAAATGGCATAGTAAAGCCAGAGTAACAGAAAACTCAGATAGATTAGGGGGATAGGGAAATTCTTAATCCACTGTGACATAATCTTTTAGCTTTTCTATGGTCTTAGCCCCAATACCAGAGACTTTCTTGAGTTCATCTACTGACTTAAATTTACCATTTGCCTCACGATGGTCGATAATATCCTGGGCTCGTTTACCACCCAGTCCCTTGACCTGCTTGAGCTCTTCCAGACTAGCTTTATTTAGGTTGATCTTCTTTTCTTTACTTGACGAAGGAGTCGTTCCAGAGGCAGCCTGCTGACTAGCTGCTTCTTCCCCCTTACTCGGGACGTAGACCAGAGCCTCGTCACTAACTTTCTGAGCTAGATTGAGCGACTTGCTATCTGCTTGCTCTGTCAAGCCACCAGCCTTTTGAACGGCATCATGGACCCGACTTCCTACTGGCAAGTCATAAATCCCTGGTGATTTAACAGCACCTTTGACATCTACTGTGATTAAATCTTGTTCAGGAGACTCTTCCTTTTCTTCCTTCTTCACTTCTTTTTCAGAAGTTGAATCCTTTGAAACAGATGCAACTTCTGCCTGTAAATTTGTTTCTTTCACAGGTGTTTGTGAAGTTGGTTTTAACAAGAAAAAGCCGCCTAAGGCCAGACCCAAACCTGCACAGATGACAATGATTTTATACTCTTTGATTTTCTCGATAATTGCTTCCATATTTTCTCCTCTCTTATGTTATTCGTAAGAGTAAGAAAAAACAGTCGAAAATTTCTTTTCAACTGCTTATTTATTTGCAAAATAATCTTCCTTGGTCAAGACATAATGAACTCTTGTAACGATTCGTCCTTTTTCATGCTGGTCCATACAAGCATAAGCTTCTTCGTGGGAAAAACGCATACCTGATTTCTCCATGACCTTTCCTGATGCAGGATTGTCTTTATCGTGTAGGGCGGTCAACTTGTTCATTCCAATCTTCTCAAAAGCCAGTTCAATCACGGCACGATTGGCTTCTGTCGTCAATCCTTGATTCCAATATTTTTTATTGATAATGTAGCCAATAGCTGCCTTCTTAAGAACAGTATCAATCTTGTGCAAGTCAATGGTTCCGATAAACTGACCATTGCTTTTTAGTTCGATTCCCCAACGGCCCAAGGGATTAGCCAAGTAGAACTGAGCGATGTTGTTCTTGGTTTCTTCTATGCTTTGATTTGTTGGAAAAGTATAGCGTGTATTTTCTCTGTCTGAGGCATACTCAAACATAGCTTCTGCATCGTCCAAGGTTACAGGTCGGAGCAATAAACGCTCCGTTTCTATAGATGGATACTGGGCAAATTTCACAAATATTGATTCCATACTTTTTCCTCCATTAGAGCTTGATTCTCACTAGTCTAGCATAAATAAATTTGGATGACAAGTTTTTCTTGATTTTTGAAGCGGTTTCATATACAATAAAACCATCACATTTTTGATTTATGAACTGGAATGTGACAACCAAAACAAGACCGTCAATTGAAAGGTAGGTTATCTCTATGTTAATCGGAATCCCAAAAGAAATTAAAAATAACGAAAACCGCGTTGCCCTAACTCCTGCTGGCGTCCACAGTTTAGTCAGTCGTGGACATCGTGTTCTCATCGAAACAAATGCTGGTCTCGGTTCAGGATTTACTGATGCGGACTATCAAAAGCAAGGAGCTGAGATTGTCGCTACTGCTGCTGATGCCTGGGCTGCCGAGTTAGTCGTGAAAGTAAAAGAACCACTAGCTTCTGAATACGGTTATTTGCGAGACGATCTTCTCCTCTTCACCTATTTGCACATGGCCGCTGCTCCAGAATTAGCAGATGCTATGTTAGCAGCCAAAACAACAGGAATTGCCTATGAAACTGTTCGTGACAATCAAGGACAACTACCGCTCCTCGTTCCTATGAGTGAGGTTGCAGGTCGTATGGCTGTTCAAATCGGAGCTCACTTCCTTACTAAGCAAGCTGGTGGTTCTGGTGTCCTACTTGGTGGTGTACCAGGTGTTCCAAAAGGAAAAGTAACCATCATCGGTGGTGGTGTCGTCGGTACACATGCTGCCCGCATCGCCCTTGGTCTTGGTGCTAAAGTGACTATTTTAGATATCAGTGCTAAGCGTCTCTCGGTTCTAGAAGAAGTCTTTGGAAATCAAATTCAAACTCTTATGTCTAATTCATTCAACATCGAAGCAAGTGTGAGAGATGCTGATGTGGTGATTGGTGCAGTTCTCATCCCTGGTGCCAGAGCACCGAAATTGGTGACAGATGAGATGGTCAAACAAATGCGTCCAGGCTCTGTCATTGTTGACGTTGCTGTTGACCAAGGTGGCGTTATCGAGACAGCTGACCGTGTGACAACGCACGATGAACCCGTCTATGAAAAACACGGTGTTCTCCACTATGCCGTTGCCAATATCCCTGGTGCGGTTGCTCGCACTTCAACCATCGCCCTAACCAATGTCACTCTTCCTTATATCGAAGCATTGGCTGGCAAAGGATTCGCACAAGCAATCTCTGAGGATGAGGGCTTGCGTCAAGGTGTTACCACTTATCAAGGTTACTTAACTAGCCTGCCAGTTGCTCAAGGCCTCGATAAAGATTACACGTCTATCGACGAACTTGTTTAAAGCTAGACACTCATTAAAAAAAGCAGTTCACATCTGAACTGCTTTTTTGCTATTCTGTTTCTTCCTTCTTTTCTTCAACCTTAACTGGAGCTGGTTCATAAGCTCGGATAATCTGAGCGACAACTGGATGACGAACCACATCCTTAGCTGAAAAATGAACAAAGTCGATTTGGTGAATGTTCTTAAGCTTTTCTTGGGCATCAATCAAACCGGACTTGACATTACGCGGCAGGTCAATCTGACTGATATCTCCATTGACAATCATCTTAGAATTAAAACCTAAACGCGTCAAGAACATCTTCATTTGCATGATAGTCGTATTTTGTGCCTCATCGAGAATGACAAAAGCATCGTCCAAGGTCCGACCACGCATGTAAGCAAGGGGCGCAATTTCGATAATTTCACGCTCCATGAGACGAGTCGTTTGGTCTTTGCCGAGAATCTGATACAAGGCATCATAAACTGGTCGAAGGTAAGGATCCACCTTCTCCTTGAGATCACCCGGAAGAAATCCTAGACTCTCACCTGCTTCCACTGCTGGACGAGTAAGGATAATCCGCTTGACCTGCCCACGTTTAAGGGCTGTCACTGCCAAGGTCACTGCAAGAAAGGTCTTCCCAGTTCCTGCAGGTCCGATTCCAAAGGTCACATCATGCTGTTTGACACTGTCCACATAAAGTTTTTGACCCAGTGTTTTGACACGGATAGGCTTCCCAGTATTATCCTTGATGATTTCTTCTTCGTAAAGGGCGACAAACTTGTCGATTTCATCGTTTTTGACCATGCTAATAGCCGTCACCACATCTGGCGTCCCAACTGTCATCCCACGATTCACCAAAACCATCAAGGCTTGTATAACCTGACGGGCTTCCTCACATGCAGCTTCTTCTCCCAAAACCTGCACAATCTCCGTACGAGCATGAATGACCACATCAAGCTCTTCTTCCATCAAACGAAGATGGCGTTCATTGGAACCAAAAAGATGAAACAGGTCATCTGGATGACTCAGTTGAATGTCTATTGAATGTTCCTTCAAATAAAGAACCTCTCTAATCCTTTTATTTCTTTTTATTATAGCAAAGAGAACAATAAAATACTAGCCTCATCTCATTGTCTCTAGTGTTCTAAGTATTCTTGCCAGATGGCGTCAAAGTCTCCTAGGTTAAAAGAGAAACTGGCATGCTCCTCCAAAAAGCGACTCACCTCATCAAAATCATCCGTGTGTTTTGGGAAGGCTGACTCCTCAAAAGCGAGGTCTGCCAAAATGGCTTTTGGACTATTACTTTTCGGATTGCGCTCGGTCATGAGCCAAGTGTAAAATGATTTTCTCAATTCTTTCTCCTATCAAGAGTTTTTTGATGACACTTTTCTGATTCTTGAAAATTACTGGACTTAGCCTCTGAAACGTAGTGGTTTATAAAATCTGTTTTTGCATCTGTATAGGCGTCTCGATTGTGTTCAAATTGTTTCCACAAACTTAGTTTTAATTCCTGATACGCTTGGGCAATATCTGGATGCTGGCAGAGATAATCTCTAAAATAAATCTCGTCATGATCTCCTGTCATTCGCAAATGTAGATGAAAAACTTTCTCAGCAAATCCCTGCTCTGTATATCCTTTATTCAGCGAAATCCTGTTAGGACTCTCCGACATCACTAACCACCCATTCTTCACCAATAAATCCCTAACTCTTGCTAAATCCTCTATTCTACCTACTTCTAACAGAATATCAACGATATTTTTGGCCCAAATATTAGGGATAGCAGTGCTACCGATATGTTCTATTCTTTTAATAACATTTGCACCCAATATTTTTTTCAGATTTGCTTTTTCCGATTCATACCTGTCTTTCCACTCTGACTTGTGCTCTACTAGAAAAATAGGAAAAAGTTGCCAGAGTTCCTCTAAACTCATTTCTTCAAGTTTCTTTTTCATGTCTATAAGACCTAAATCAACTCTGTACCAAACTGGTCTTGCTTGATTTTGCCAGCCTTCATCAAACCACCGAGTGCTTTCTTGAACTGACCTTTAGAAATGCCAAAGGTTGCTTTGATGTCCTCAGGGGATGACTTATCATTCAAGGTCATAAATCCGCCATTGCTTTCCAAGTAGGTTAAAATCATCTGGGCATCATTTTCTAACATCTCAAAGGAACGTGGTTTGAGGGATAGGTTCAGAGTTCGGTCAACCTCGCGGAAACCAATGACACGCGCATCTAACACTTGTCCCAAACGTGGCTCTGCGTAGCGCTCACTTGGGTGAATGAAACCAAGCATGTTATTCTCTGGTAGGTATACAAAGGTCCCTGACAGCTTGAGGCGGTAAACAATGGCTGGCCAGTTTTGGTTCTGCATGTTGTTGTAGGCAGGACGAGCCAGACGTTGGAAGTCTTCTTGATAAGCCAAGAGTCCCCAGATTCGGTCTTTCTTGTCCACTTCAAGACGGATGTAGAGTTTGTCACCTTTCTTAGGCCAGAGTTCCTTGAGCTCAGGGAGGATATCGAGTGACACTACAATCTCCTTGTCAGGTAGACCGGTATCGACAAAGACACCCAAGTCTTTACGAATTTCTGTTACGGTTCCCCAGCCAAATTGGTCCTGAGTGGCAGTCACTTCTAAGGTTGTCAGACGTAGTTTTTGCTTCATATCCGTGTAGGCAAAACCTTTGACCGTATCCCCTACTGTATGTTGACCTTCTTCCTTAGCAAGAGCATAGGTTTGACCATCCTTTTGCACAAAGTAAAAACGGTCATTTTCATCGATGATAAGTCCAACGATAAAACTTGCAAGATTTGTATTCATATTTCCTTCTTTCGAATAAAACTCAGCCAGCAATGCCAACTGAGTTTTTCTGTTTATTTTTAGACTTCCAAAAGTTCTTTTTCTTTATTGGCAGTCATGTCGTCGATGTGTTTCACAGCATCGTCTGTTACTTTTTGAATATCTTTTTCAAGAGTCTTCAATTCGTCTTCAGTGATTTCTTTTGCTTTTTCTTGTTTCTTAGCTTCGTCCATAGCATCACGACGGATGTTACGGATAGCGACTTTAGCATTCTCACCGACCTTCTTCACTTCTTTAGCAAGGTCACGACGAGTTTCTTCTGTAAGAGCTGGAATAACCAAGCGGATCACAGAGCCGTCATTAGCTGGTGTAATACCAAGATCAGAAGCGTTCAAGGCACGTTCGATGTCTTTCAATGAAGACTTGTCAAATGGTGTTACCAACAAGACACGCGCTTCTGGAATAGTAATTGAAGCGATTTGGTTAAGAGGAGTTTCGACTCCATAGTATTCTACATGGATACGGTCTAGCAAGCTTGCGTTGGCACGTCCTGCACGGATTCCACCAAATTCACGTGCAAGAGATTGGTGAGACTGGGTCATTCTTTCTTTAGCTTTTTCTACAATTGCATTTGCCATAATGTTTCCTATTCCTTTTCTTCGATATTGTTTGAAACTGTTGTTCCGATATTTTCACCAAATACGACACGTTTGATGTTGCCTGGTTGGTTCATGTTGAAGACAACCAAGTCAATGTCGTTGTCCATTGAGAGGGTTGAAGCAGTTGAGTCCATAATACGAAGACCTTTGTTGATAACATCACGGTGGGTCAATTCTTCAAACTTAACGGCTGTCTTGTCTTTCTTAGGATCGGCATTGTAAACACCATCGACACCGTTTTTAGCCATAAGGATGGCATCCGCTTCGATTTCAGCTGCTCGAAGGGCCGCTGTTGTATCTGTTGAGAAGTAAGGTGAACCAATTCCGGCACCAAAGATAACGATACGGCCTTTTTCAAGGTGACGAAGGGCACGTCCACGGACATAAGGCTCTGCCACTTGTTGCATAGCAATAGCTGTTTGCACACGTGTATCAACCCCAACTTGTTGCAATGAATCTGCCATCACAAGGGCATTCATAACAGTCCCAAGCATTCCAGTGTAATCTGCCTGAACACGGTCCATTCCTGCTTCTGCAGCAGGTTCTCCACGCCAGAGATTTCCTCCACCAATTACAAGGGCAATTTCGATCCCTAGACTATGAACTTCTTGAATCTCTTTTGCAATTTTTTGAACTGTTTGGATATCAATCCCTACGCCACGTTCGCCGGCAAGGGCTTCACCTGATAACTTGATTAAAATACGATTATACTTGGGGTTCGCCATTTTTACTCTCCTTTTTTTATCCTACCTATTTTATCACAATTTCTAAGATTTTTATAGTATCATGAGCAATTCTTTCAAAAAAATTAGACAGTTAAAAATTCCTCTAAGTCGGTAAGGGCACGCTCTGCAATTTTTTCATAACGAGCCTTCTTATCACGGATACGCTCGCCTTCTAATTCCTTGATAATCCCGAAGTTGACATTCATAGGCTGGAAGTGTTTGCTGTCCGCATGAGTGATGTAATGAGCTAGACTTCCAATCGCTGTTGTTTCTGGGAAAATTGCCTCGCTTTCTCCCTTGAAAAGTCGAGCAGCGTTAATACCTGCAACTAATCCTGACGCTGCGGATTCGACATACCCTTCGACACCCGTCATTTGCCCAGCAAAGAAGAGGTTTGGCTGTTTCTTAGAACGATAGGTTTGCTCAAGAAGATTTGGTGAATCCATGTAAGAATTGCGGTGCATGACCCCATAACGGACAAACTCCGCATTTTCAAGACCTGGAATCATTTGGAAGACACGCTTTTGTTCTCCCCATTTGAGGTGGGTCTGGAAACCGACGATATTGTAGAGGCTACCAGCCGCATTGTCCTGACGAAGCTGGACAACTGCATACGGTGTTTTGAACTCTCCATCGCGAGGTCCTGTGTAGTCGTCTGGATACTCCAAACCAACTGGCTTCATGGGACCATAAAGCATGGTTTTAATGCCACGTTTGGCCATGACTTCGATAGGCATACAGCCTTCAAAGTACTTTTCTTTTTCAAACGAATTGAGCGGGGCTTCTTCCGCATGAACCAAGGCTTCATGAAAATCCATAAACTCTTGCTTGGTCATTGGAGCATTGAGATAGGCCGCTTCTCCCTTGTCATAACGAGACTTGAGATAGACCTTGCTCATATCAATGGTGTTGACATCGATGATAGGCGCTGCCGCATCGTAGAAATAGAAGCCATCGCCGCCATTAAGAGCATGGATTTTCTCAGCTAGAGCATCACTAGTTAAAGGTCCAGTCGCTACAACTGTGATGGCATCTGTTGGCAATTCGGTAATTTCGTTACGGACTACTTCAATCAGAGGGTGGTTGGCTACTTTTTCGGTTACCATTTGGGAGAAACCATCTCGGTCAACCGCAAGAGCCCCACCAGCAGGAACACGGGTTGCTTCAGCAGATTCCAAGATGACCGAACCCAGGCGACGCATTTCTTCCTTGAGAAGCCCAACGGCATTAGTCAGGGCATCGCCACGAAGAGAATTGGAACAAACCAACTCAGCAAAATTGTCTGTTTTGTGCTGGGGTGTTGACTTGACACCACGCATTTCGTAGAGTTTAACTGGAATACCACGTTCTGCGATTTGGTAGGCAGCTTCAGACCCCGCTAAACCAGCACCGATAACATTGATATAAGATTGAGACACGACACTAATACCTCTTTGGGTGGAACCTCAGTCCATATCCAAACAAGCCACTGGATTGTTTGACACCCACAAATCTTTCTATTTTTTTCTTTTACTAGTATAACAAAAAAAGGGAAGAAGGCAAACTTCCCTGTTTAGTCATTTTCTTGATTTTCTTCCCAATCGTGGTAGGCAGCGTAGAGTTGACTTTTATTCCACTGGTAGAGTTTCGCAACTTCCTTAATGGCTTGATTTTTCTTCATGCCTTGCTGGATACGGGATTGGATTTCTAAGAGCAATTCCTCCTCATCCTTCTCCTCCACATCCTGACTGGCACCTTCAACGATGAGAAGGCATTCACCCTTGAGAGGCGTTTCAGCGATGCTTTCTAGCAATTCAGAGATCTTTCCTCGTTGGTATTCTTCATAGATTTTGGTCAATTCTCTGACCAAGACTACCGAGCGGTCACCGTAGACTTCTAGCATGTTTTCTAGCGTATCCGCTACACGGTGGGGCGATTCATAGAAAATCTGAGTTTCAGGATAGTCTTTTTTGGCTTCAAAAAATTGCTTTTGCTGACCTGATTTTCTCGGTAAGAAACCGTAAAAGATATGTGGTTGTGGCGACAAACCACTAGCAATCAAGGCAGAAATTCCTGCAGAGGCTCCTGGAACTGTGACAACTGCGATTTCCTCCTCAATAGCTGCCTTGACCAAATCATGACCAGGGTCTGAAATGCTAGGCAAACCCGCGTCAGAAACCTGGGCAATACTTTGCCCCGCCTTCAGGAAACTAATCAAATCAGGAATTTTTTCCTTGGCATTGTGCTCATGAAAACTGATCTGCTTGGTCGAAATGTCAAAATGCTTGAGCAAGAGACCCGTATTGCGCGTGTCCTCAGCAGCAATCCAGTCCACCTCTTTCAAGGTCTGGATGGCACGAAAGGTCATATCATCTAGATTGCCAATCGGCGTTGCTACTAGGTACAGCTTGCCATAGGGAGTTTGCCCCTTAAAACTTTTTTGAATCTGCATGCCTACTCCCTGTACAACAACTCGTCACAGAACATACATTCCTCGTCCTGCTCTCGGCGTTGTCCATAAAAATCATTACATACGTGAAAACCGTCTTTATAGATTCGACGGACGCTTTCACGAACATGCTTGGCCTTAACGGGCGTATCTGCTTCTACCTCGCCTAAGCGTTCGCGCAACTTACTATTTTCCAAGCGAAGAGCTGTATTTTCCTCTACCAGGCTCTTGAGATTTTTCTTGATGGCTTCCACATCGGCTAAGGTCACCAATAACTGTTGAGAAAAATCGTCCAGCGCATCAAATAATTCTTTCTTATCCATAAACCAGCCCTTTCCTTTCTTTATACTTCATTGAGTTTATATTTCTTTCAAGACCAGATATTCCATGGCATTTTGAAAGCTGACATTGGCTTGCCACATTTTTCTAGCTTCTAGCAAATCTTGTAAAATCTGTCGAATCCTTGCTTGCAAGAGATCCTGCCCACAGAGAACTTCGAGGATTCGCAAGACCTGATCCTGCTTTTCCTTGTCATCTGCTAAGCTGGCTAATTTAGCTACCTGCAAATAACTCTCTTTTTTCTTGGCTACTAACCAAGTCAGCAGGCGCTCACTTTCATCGACTAAGGTCCAAAAACTTACTTGATTGACCAACTTTTCTACTTCAGCTCGTGATTGACAAAACTGGGCTAAGAGGGTTGCTTTTTTCTTGACTAGACCTGCTTGTTCTAATTGATGGATGAGCTTTTCTTCTTGCTTTTTAAAATGGAAAATCTGGGTCCGACTACGGATGGTCGGTAAAATCTTTTCCTCATCACTAGTTAAGAAGAAAATGTAAACTTCACTCTGAGGTTCTTCGATGACCTTGAGCAGAGAGTTGGCTGCGTTGGGATGCATTTTCTCCGCCTGCTCGATAATAAAGACCTGTTGCTGGCTTTCAATCCCTGCTTGGGAAAACTGACCCACCAATTCTCGAATGCGTTCTGTCTTGATGACCTGATTGACTGGCTTAATCAAAGTAACATCGGGAAATTCTTCCTGCTCAATCAGCTTGCAGTTTCGGCATTTCTCGCATGGTAGAACGCCTACTTTATCCCTACAAAAGAGGCTCTTAGCCAAAAATTGCGCCATTTCCAAGCTCCCAAAGAAACCGGAAAAGAGATAGGCGTGATTGAGCTGGTTTTGTTCTAGGATACGGACAAAGCGGTCAAACTGGTCCGGTTGCCAAGCCTTTAGTTGATCTTGTTTCATTTAGCCAATCCCATTCTGTCAAACAAGACAGCCTTGGTTGTTTCCACAACTTGCTCCAAGGGAAGACTCGCATCAATCTTGACAATGCGATTTCCTTCTTTTTCCAGAAGAGAAAGGTAGCCTTGACGGACTTTTTTGTGCAAGTCCAAACCTTCCAAGTCCAAACGATTGACCTCGCGATCACTATTGGCAGCAATGCGAGCCAGTCCCTCTTCCACCTCAATGTCAAAATAAAGTGTCAAATCAGGTTTGAGGCCATCTGTCGCAAAGTGATTGAGCCAATCAATGGCATCAATATCCAAGCCACGGCCAAATCCCTGATAAGCAACGGAACTATCGATGAAGCGGTCCATAATGACCAACTTGCCAGCTTCAAGAGCTGGGAGAACTTTTTCCACCAAGTGTTGTCTTCGACTGGCGATATAGAGAAGGAGCTCTGTTTTAGGATCCATCTGAGTATGACTTGGATCCAAAATCACTTGACGAATCTTCTCCCCAATCAAGACTCCACCTGGCTCACGGGTCGTCAACACCTCTACTCCTTTTTCATCTAAAATTGGGAGAAGAGCCTCTAAAACACTGGTCTTCCCTGCTCCCTCTGGTCCCTCAAGAGAGACTAAAAATCCTTTTGACATGTCTAACTCATTTCTTTTTTTCTACCTTCTATTCTATCAAAAAAATAGGTTTTTGTGACAATCTTTTTGTGTCTTCTCCATTCAATCGACCATAAAAGAGGCTGGGAGTCATCCAACCTCTTATTTACCTAGTTCTTGTGTTCGTTTATAGGATTGATGAACTGCGTCCATGACTGTGCCTCTAAAGGCATGTTCTTCCAGACTTGCCACACCCGCGATAGTCGAACCTCCTGGGCTGCAAACTTGGTCTTTCAAAACTCCAGGATGTTGCTGGCTTTCGAGAACCATTTGTCCAGCACCGACTACTGTTTGGGCTGCCATTTTCAAAGCCGTTTCTCGTAGCAATCCTATCTGTACACCCGCGTCTGCCAAAGCCTCGATAAAGAGATAGACAAAAGCTGGTCCACAGCCTGCAAGACCTGTCGCCGCATCGATTAAGCCATCTCCCAGCTCAACCAAGAGACCAGCCTTGGCTAAAAGCTGACAAAAGATTTCCTTGTCCTCAGCACGACAGTTTTCTGATAAAGCGTAACTAATTACTCCTTGGCCGATAGCAACTGGTGTATTAGGCATGATGCGAATGATTCGGTGGTGAATCGGTAGAAGTCTGGCTAGTTTTTCCAAGGTCAATCCAGCCGCCATTGAAATCAAAAGAAGACTCTCTCTTTTTTCAAGGATGGTCTGATATTGAGAAAGTAAGTCTGAGAACTGAGCAGGCTTTACTCCTAGAAAAATCACATCTGCTTCTGCAAAAATTTCTTCATTACTAGAAGCCTGACCACCGAAGTTGGCAATGAAAGCATCTACTTTCGCTTGACTGCGATTGGCAAAGAGAATCTGAGCACCCGTCTTGGCCTGCAGAACAGCCTTAGCCAAGCTAGCACCCATATTCCCTAAGCCGATAAATCCAATCTTCATCTCTTACTCCCTTATCTGTCCGTCACCAGTAACCACATACTTGTAGCTAGTTAATTCCTTCAAGCCCATTGGACCACGCGCATGCAGTTTCTGAGTAGAAATCCCCATTTCACATCCAAGACCAAACTGGCCTCCATCAGTGAAACGTGTTGAAGCATTGACATAAACTGCTGCTGAGTCCACTTGATTTGTAAAGTAGGCTGCAGATTCAGCATTTTCTGTCACAATGGCATCCGAATGATGGGTACTGTGAGCTTCAATATGCGCAACCGCTTCTTCTAAACTGCTCACAACCTTAACAGCTAGGACATAGTCTAAAAACTCGGTGTCAAAGTCTTGGGCCTCAGCTGCTCGACCTGAAACAAACTGACTTGCTTTCTCATCCAAGCGGAATTGAATCGGTTCCAGCCCATCTTCTTTCCGACTTGTAACCAGAACTTGCTCCAAGCGAGGAAGGAAATCCGCTGCCTTGTCTTCATGAACCAGCAAGACCTCCATGGCATTGCAGACAGAAGGACGACTGGTTTTAGCATTGTTTATGATAACTAAAGCCTTGTCTTCATCGGCATCCTTGTCCACATAGACATGGACAATCCCAGTTCCTGTCTCTATAACAGGTACGATAGCATTTTCAACCACCGCATTGATCAAGCCAGCTCCTCCACGAGGAATGAGAAGGTCTAGATAGCCCTTGGCCTTCATCATGGCATAGCTACTTTCACGGCTGGTATCTTCCACTAGTTGAATCACATCAGGATGAATGCTAGTCGTCTCCAAGCCCTTCTTCAAGGCTGTGACAATAGCACGGGCAGTTTGATAGGCATCTTTACCACTACGAAGAACGACTGCATTACCACTCTTGAGAGCCAAGGCAGCCGCATCAGACGTCACATTTGGACGACTTTCATAGATAATACCGATAACACCCATAGCCACACGTTTCTTGGTAATAAGCAAGCCATTTTCAAGACGACTTGTCTCTAGGACTTCACCAATGGGATCTGGTAAAGCAACCACTTCACGAATCCCTCTTGCCATAGCTTCTATACGTCCTTCATCCAAATAAAGACGGTCTAGCATAACATCTGAGATTTTCCCCTTGGCCACTTCCATATCGAGGGCATTTGCCACTAAAATCTCCTCAGTAGCTGCCAATAAATGATCAGCCATGGCTAGCAAGGCTTGGTTTTTCACTGTTTCACTAGCAGTGTTAATTGATTTTTTAACAGCCTGTACCTGTTCAAATTGTTCTTGTGTACTTACCATCGTTCACCTCTAAAATTCTGTAAAGAGCAGCTGGATTTCAGGAGTGATGGAAATCCAGTCATCACGGTGAATCAAGACTCCCTTAGCTTTTTGAGAACGGAGCATATCTTCTAGGGCTGAGACGCCAAATTGGACACGTCCCTTTCCAAGAGATTGACCTGTTTCTTTATCTGCTACTGTGACAATATCGTGGTAAGAGAAGTTTCCTTCCACTTCTACCACACCTGATAAAAGGAGACTTTTCCCGTTTTTTGAAAGTGCTTCTGCAGCTCCACCATCTACCCAAATCGTTCCTTGACTTTGAGCATAGAAGGCTAGCCATTGTTTCTGGGTACGAAGACCCTTCTCTTGCGCAACAAAGAAGGAACCGTACTTGGTCTCGTTCGCTGCCTCAATCAAGGCATCTGATTTCATGGACGAGCAGATATAGACTGGCACACCCGACTCCGTCGCGATCGTAGCCGCCTTGATCTTAGTCAACATCCCACCTGTACCATTAGACGAACCTGCTCCACCAGCCATATCAATAATCTCACGATTGATGGTCTCGATTTTCTCAAGTCGTTTGGCTCTTGGATCTGAGTTGGGATTGCCAGTATAGAGACCATCTACATCTGTCAAGAGAACCAAAAGGTCTGCCTGCACCATAGCCGCTACCTGAGCACTCAGAGTATCATTGTCCCCAACCTTGAGCTCATCAATAACGACACTGTCATTCTCGTTGATGATAGGAATGGCACCACGATGAAGCAATACAGACAAAGCCTGGTGGGCGTTCTTATAACGACGTTTATCTACAAAATCATCCTGTGTCAGCAAGATTTGCGCGGAGACGATTTGGCGCATGAGGAGGTTAGTCGTGTATTCTTCTAGGAGTAAACCTTGTCCTACTGCAGCCGAAGCCTGCTTATCTGCAATCTTGGTCGGACGTTTTTTAAAGCCCAAAGCTCCAAAGCCAGCTGCTACTGCCCCAGAAGAAACCAAAATCAACTCATGCCCAGCTTCATGCAACATAGCTAATTGTTGGGTAATTGCCTTTACTTTACTCCTTGATAAACTTCCGTCTTCATTTGTCAAGGACGAAGTCCCCACCTTAAAGACGATTCGTTTGTACTTCATATTCTCACTCCGATTCTTCATATTTATCCATTATAACATGAATGCTTTAAAATAGAAAAGACTTGAAATAAAAAAGGTTGAGACAGGCATCTCAACTCTTTTATCTATTCTCAGTTTGACGTAATCTTTCCAGCGTTTCTTTAAAAATCTCTGGAATATCTGCCGTGAACTCCATAGTTTCACCTGTTCTCGGATGGGTAAATCCTAGAGTTTTAGCATGGAGAAATTGTCCATATCCTTTCAAGGTCTTGCGAGGACCATAGACCTCATCCCCAGCGACTGGGTGGCCAATATAAGCCATGTGAACACGAATTTGGTGGGTACGTCCTGTCTCTAGTTGCAACTCCACTAAGGTATAATCACCAAAACGTTCCAAGACATGAAAACGCG
>CAUVGG010000004.1:0-33431 GCA_963551305.1 uncultured Streptococcus sp. | reverse complement strand
GGTTTTGGAGCAGATGGCTTCTGATTTTCAGTACCGGGTTGTGCCGGCGTGTGTGGTTTCTTGCCTTCTGGTTGAGGACTTGGTTGCAAATCTGGTTTTGGAATTTCTTTCTTATCTTCTTTCTTTGGCACTAAGTTGGCCTTCGCTACCTTCAATTCAGATAAGCTCTTCTGAAGCTCTCCTATCTGAGTATCTAGCTGCTTTTCTGTAATATTTACTTGTTCTAGAAGCTCTTTCCCTTGTTTAATGATTTCGCTTGCACGATTTCTGACCTTTTCATAAGCAGAACCAGCTTCTCCTGTTAACTTAGCTCCATCTGGGACTGTCTTCATTTCTTCTTCAAGCTGGCTGATAGCCTTCTGAAGTTCCACAATCTGCTGAATCTTATTAAAGGATGGAAGAAATTCATTCTTAAAGTAATCCGCTAGATATTTCCCTTCTAAGGTAGCATAATTCTTATTCCACGTTTGCTTAATGCCTGATTCAAATTCTTTTTCTAGACTAGGAATTTTCGCGTATTTTTCTCGATACAAAGCGACTTGTCTTGTCATCTTTTCGATTTGTGCATGGATTTGATAATAGATAAAGTCATCTATAAACGTTTGGAGAGTTTTGGCAGTGTATGAACCTTTTTCTAACTGTTCTCTAAATGCTTTTATTTTATCAGGAGCAATCTTTTTAGAATCATCCCAAATATCTTTTTTCTGCACCTTATAATCACTGTTATTTTCTGGTAACTCTGGATAGTTATTCACTTCAGCCAAAGCTTGCTCTAGTTTTTTTAGCTCTTCCTTAGCTTTATTCTTCAAAGATTCTATCTCTTTCGTTTCTTCAGTCGGTGTCTGAGATTTCCCATCTTTAGTTGGAGGAATATGACCTTCCATATCAGGCTTTCTTTGAGGCTCAGTTGGTTTCGTTAACCCTTTTTTGAATTCCTCCACAGTAGCATTTAGCTCTGACTTCGCTGTTTCTAGAATCCGATTTAGTTCCTCTTTTGTTTGAGCTTTAGAAAGCTCTGATCTATATTTATTTACAATTCCTAAGGCATTTTTAATTAATTCATCAAATTTAGACTCATCCTCAGATTTCAGATCTTTTTTAGTTCTATCCAACAGCTCACTCATGTGATTAGAAAGCGATAGATTAGCTTCTGAAATTTGTTTAGCTAAATCTTGCTGATCAGTCTCCTTAGCACTTCGTTTGTCTCTCGGTTTCGTTGTCTCTTTATTGCCATTAGATGACTTGAGTTTTGCAATCTCATCAAGAAGACTGTGTTTAGCCTTCAGCACCTCTTCATTTTTCGCGGCCTGATCGAGTTGCTGAAGCGCCTTTTTTTCCGACTCGCGTAACTGTTTGATTGTGGCATCCTCGTTTGCTTCTTCTTTGTTTAGTTTTTTCTCCTTTATGTTTTCGTCCACTTGTTGATTGACGTAGTTTTGAATTTCTTTTTCAACGTAGGCTTTGTAAGATTTGAATAACTTACCTAGATCAGCAATAACTTCTTGTTTAATCGTTTGGAGTGATTTATCCGACTCGTTCTTAAAATCATTTACAACTCGCTCTTTGATTTTATTGATTTCGCCTACTAAAGAACTTTTATCCTCTTCAGTGATACCTTTTGTAGTTGCCATATCGCTAATCAATTTCTTTTGATGGTCGAGTTCTTCATTGATTTTTTTGAAAGTATCTTCCAGCTCTCTATAACTATTCTCCAAAGTTTCTAGGTTATCACGGTCATCTTCTCCCTCAATCTCTTTTATCAAGGAATCTTTCCGCTCATTTGGTAGAGTACCTTTTCTGATTTCTTCTTTTAAACGTTTTTGAATTTCAGCGACCGCACCTGTGTTCTCTTTTGTAGAAGTATCGTAAGACTGTTCCGAGCTCTCCTTAGTCGGAGGAACTACCTTATTTTCATCTTTCGATTGATTTTCTTTTTCCTTCCTTTCTTGTTCCATATGCTGCTTTTCATGGTGTTTTAGTAAGTCTAGGTGAAAATCATTATCTATCGAAAGCAAGCTTTCTGTATCATTCGCCTGTTCGATTTTCTGCTGATATGCTGCTTTTTTATCTGTAGGAAGGTCACTTTCCGCTAGCTCTTTTATTAATTTTTCTTTTGCATCTTTCAAAGTTTCTCTAGCTGGTTCTGTTTTTTTATTATTTTCAGAAGAAGTTTCTTTGTTTTCTCCTGCCTTACTCTTAGATGAAGTTTGCTCTGTGACCTTGGCACTATTTGTAGGTGTACTAGAGCTCATCTCACCAGCATGAGCAACACTCCCCATAAAGAAGCTAGCTACTAGTACACTAGCTACTCCTACACTAAATTTACGAATGGAATAACGCATTCTTCGTTCATGATTTGATTTAAACATATCTATATCCTCCATAATTTTAATTAACTACAGTATATCCTCCTAATATGAATTGTATGTGAAATTTGCTATATTATTTTCGCTATCCTTTCATTCTTCCATTAGGAATGATAACTTCTTGCAGTAATTTCTCTTCTTCTGCTATTCTTTGATAAAGAATAACCGCATAGACAGGAAAAATAAAGATAAAAGTTACGTAAGCATGACTCACCAAAGCTAAACCAACTAACTCAGGAAGAATATTTAAAAAGTAATTGGGATGTTTCACAATTCGAAAGAGAGGATGATCTACATATTTGTGATTATTGACAAGCATAAGCTTTACTGTCCAAATATCTCCCAACAAGTGAATCACCAACATCAACATCAGCATAGAAAAAATAAGCAAGACTAAACCAACCATGCTCATGCCATCAAAATTTGTCTTGTGCACCATTGCTTCAACGAAGCAGGAGAGATAAAAAACAATATGAGCCATCGTTAATCGTTTTGTATTCTCAACTCCAAATTCTTTCCCGCCCTTGCTAAGGATTCGTTTTTCATTATCCATCGAACGTTTTAAAAAAATCAATCGAACGAGGAAGGTTACTAAAATAATCGCAAATACCATACCAGTATCCTTTCTTTTTTCTATATTTAAAATAATATTCTCATGTTAAACCTATGTGAACTTTAACAAAAAAGAACGGAGAGATTTCCGTTCTTTTGCTTTATAAAACTAATCTGCTTGCAAGCAAATTTTAAATTCCATTCCTTGTTCATAAGGGAGAAAACTATAGGACATTTGATAACTTTCTAGGATGTTATTCACGATATAGAGTCCTAAACCAGACCCTTCAGACTTGTCTGTGACAACTTGAGAGTGGTAAAAAATATCAAACAAATGATTCAACTCTTCTTGATTAAGAGGTTGGCAGGTATTTTTGATAGAAAGATAGCCATCTTGCTCGTATATGATTACGCGCCCATTTTGATCTGAATATTTAATTGCATTACTAATCAGGTTTGTCAAAACCTTATCCAATGCCTTGAGACTCATGACGACCCTAGTAGCATCTGTCAATTGATTTTCAATTTCTATTCCTCTTGAGCGTGCTAATTCCTGATAGCGAGATAAAACATCCGTCAAAATAGTCTGGACTATCAAGGTCTCGCTACACTCTGTCCACTCTTGGAACTTAGAGGACTCCAAAACTTCTTCGAGCAAGTGGCTCATTTGATCAATTTGATCGATACTCTTTGCTATATACTTAGGGTGGTCTTTATAATCCCCAATATTGTACTGCATATTCTCTAGAATAATTCGAAGACTGGCTAAAGGGGTTTTCAACTCATGTGACGCTCCACGAACAAAAGAAACTTTCTGCTTTTGCAACCTGACAATCCGTTCATTTCTTCTCTCAGATTCATCAATGACTGCCAGCAAGTTTTCATACACATCATTGATTTGCTTTCCAACTTCCCCAACTTCATCCTTTCGCGTTTCATCAAAGCGAATATCATGATCCAACTCCTGCATCTTACCTGTAACTTTTGAGATATAAAAGAGAGGCTCCAATAAACGTTTCGTATAGAAGTAGGAAAAGAGAAAGGCAAATACAAGCGTTGCTAAAAAGGTATAGGGGAGATAGAGAAGCATAATCCGTGTTGCCTCTTTATAAATATCCACACCTTGAATAAATTGAATGGTTACCTTTTTACCATCAGCTGTCGTAATCTGACGGTCAATCGTTACGATATAGTTAGTGGGACTGCCTTCCTTTATTTCCAAGTCGTGCACAAGGGAAATTCTCTTATCCAGTACATCATCTTTCAAATGGGCAGAGATGCGAAGAGATTTCGAATAGGACTCCAGCAAACTAGGCAGTTCATGAAAATTTTTGCCTTCTAAGTACTTGCTCATAATAGTCGCACTCTCATTAAACTTCTCACCCTCTTGCTGAATGTAATAAAAAGGAAAGGTCAGATAGATGGCAATATGGATGACCAAAGCGATTGCACCTAAAAGCGAAAAACTTCTTAAAAATGATTTGGTTAATAATTTAGGGTTTTTTATCATAAGCTAATTTTATATCCGGCATTTTTCACTGTTACAATACAATCCAGATCCAACTTCTTACGAAGATTTCGAATGTAAACATCAACTACTCTATCAAGAGGCAGATCTGCAAAATCATTTGAGATAGACTCGAGTATCTGCTCTCTACTCAAGACCTGGTTCTTATGTTGAATTAAACATTTTAAAACCAACAATTCTTTCGGCTTAATTGCAACCTCCTCGTTCTTGACTCGAGCTTGGTAGGATGTGAAATCCACTGTCACATCTTGATAATGCCAAATATCCTCCACAACATAGTAACGCCTAAGCAAGGCTTGAATCCGTTTGACTAGGAGCACCAGTGAAAATGGTTTCGTCACATGATCATCAGCATAAAGGTCAAATACCTGCATCTGAGTTTCCTCATCTCCGAGCGCACTTAAGACGATTACAGGAATATCATGATTTCCATTAATTTCTTTTAACACCTCAAATCCACTCCGCTTCGGTAACATCAGATCCAAGACCATCAGATGAATAGGGAACTCATGAAATTTCTCCAAAGCCTCCTGTCCATCCTTTGCTAGAATAACATGATAGCCTTCTTCTCTCAAAAAAGCAGCTACTCCCTCTCTAATCATATCCTCATCATCTACAACTAAAATGTTCATCTATTTCCCTTCTTAACCTATCTAAAATTCACTCTTTGGCTAGGTTTACGTTATTTTCATTTCATACGCAAAAAAAGAAACAGGGCTCTATTGAAATGGTGGAAATTTCAGGAAACTCTGCTCTTTTTCATTCTATACAAATCTTAATATCTATTTATTCTTATTATAACCAATATTTACATATTGTCAACTTATTTCCTTTGGTTTTATAAAAATAAATAAAAAAAGAATCAGGACAACTCCTGACTCTCCATTTTTAAGCAATATCAAATTTTAATTGACCAGCTTTGACACCAATCTTGAGAGACTTACCTGCTACCAGTTCTCCCTTGAGGAGGAGCTCAGCTAGCTTGTCTTCCACCTCTGTTTGCAGTGTTCTGCGAAGTGGGCGAGCTCCCATTTCTGGATTATATCCTTGACTAGCTAGCAACTTCAGTGCCGAAGCTTGTAGTTTCAAATCGATGCCCTTCTCTGCTAGGCTAGCAATCAATGGTTTGACCATGATCTTGACAATTTCCTGCATGTGTTCACTATCCAAACTGTGGAAGACCACCTTTTCATCAATACGGTTGATAAACTCTGGTCGATAAGCTTTTTTCAACTCTTCAAAGATCCGTTTTTCCATATTTTCTTGATCAAAACGAATGTCCTTGGCCCCAAAACCGACCGTCTTGTCATCACGAAGGGCTGTCGCACCGAGGTTTGACGTCATGATGATAATGGTATTTGAAAAGTCAACCTTACGACCCTTGCTATCTGTCAAGACACCGTCGTCCAGAACCTGTAAGAGGACATTAAAGATGTCTGGGTGGGCCTTCTCGACCTCATCAAAGAGGAGAACGGAGTATGGTTTATTGCGGACCTTCTCGGTCAACTCCCCCCCTTCTTCGTAGCCCACATAGCCCGGAGGAGCTCCATTGAGACGGCTAGCCGCAAATTTCTCCATATATTCACTCATATCAAAGCGGATAAGGGCTGATTCGTCATCAAAGAGAACTTCTGCCAAAGCCTTGGCCAATTCAGTCTTTCCGACACCCGTTGGTCCCAGGAACATAAAGGAACCAATCGGACGTTTGTGACTGCGAATACCTGACTGGTTACGACGAATAGCACGGCTAATACTTGAAACAGCTTGATCTTGGCCGATGACACGTTTGTGTAGTTCTGCTTCGAGGTTAAGGTATTTCTTAGCATCTGTTTGCGTCAGCTTTTGGACTGGGATACCTGACAAGCGGCTCAAGGTGGTCAAAATATCAGATTCTGTCACCAAGTCTTTATAGACAGGCAATTCTTGTTCTTTTGCGATTAGCTGGCCTGCTTGTTTCCACTTACCATCCATCAAGGCCTTGTCAGCTGGACTCAAGTCGGATTCGTCCATTCTCACATGCTTAGATTTGTTTTGCACAGTTGCTGCCGCCTCATCCAAGAGGTCGATAGCAGAATCTGGTAAGTGACGACTGGTCAAGTAACGATGCGCCATCTTGACAGCTGTTTCAACGGCCTCATCTGTGATTTGCACACGGTGGTGTTTCTCATAGGTAGCTTTCAAACCTTGCAAAATAGTCATGCTATCAGCTAAACTTGGCTCTTCAATCGTCACTTTGGCAAAACGACGAGAAAGGGCAGCATCTTTTTCGATGTGTTTTTGGTATTCTTCCTGAGTGGTTGCACCAACCGTTCTCAAAGTTCCACGTGCCAAGGCTGGCTTCAAAATATTGGCCGCATCCAGAGTCGAATCAATACCACTTCCAGAACCCATGATGGTGTGGAGTTCATCGATAAAGAGGATTACTTTGCCATCTTCCTCGATATCCTTGATGATATTGTTCATGCGCTCTTCAAAATCTCCACGGAAACGTGTCCCCGCAACAACATTCATCAAATCAAGCTCCAAAACGCGCATCTTGGCCATTTCCGCAGGTACATTCCCACTAGCAATACGCTGAGCAAGACCAAGTGCTAGAGCTGTTTTCCCGACACCAGCATCTCCAACCAAGACAGGATTGTTCTTGGTCTTCCGACTCAAAATCTGAATCATACGCGAGATTTCCTTGTCACGACCGATAACTGGCTCTAACTTGCCAGAGCGCGCTTGCTCCGTCAGGTCATGCGTGTAGTCCTCTAGACCACCACTTTGAGCTTGAGGCATGCCCATCATATTGGCCATAGAATTTTGCTTGTCAGTTACTGTGCGATGGCGTTGACGCAAAGCCTTAAGGTCTTCTCTTGTCCAACCTGCACGTTCCTCTAAATTGCGACGAAGAGCAGCAATTCTGACCTGATCTTTCTGGTCTTCATAAGAAAAGCCTGCTCTCTCCAAGATGCGAGTTGCCAAGGCATTGCCATCATGCAAGATTGCATATAATACATGCTCTGTCCCTAGCACCTTTGCATGGACCACTGAGGCCACATACTCTGCTTCTGCAAAGAGAACCTCCAAACGATGGGAAAAGGGCAATTCCGTAAAGGTTTCGTCTTGGCTATAGTCCGTTTCAGTCAGTTCCAAAGCAACCTCTTCTAAACGGTCCATTTCATAAGGATAATCATTTAGAGTCGCACCTGCCACACTGTAACTGTGATTGGACATGGCAATCAATAAATGCCAAGACTCTAGATAGCGAGCTCCAAAATGGGCCGCAACCATGTAGGCACTTTCGATACATTCATTCAATGCTTTTGAATAGTTCATCTTACTTCTCTTTTCTATCTACCTCTTGTAATAGCTGTCGGAGCATATTGGCACGGACAACTGAGGATTCTTCCCCTAGGACACGATCTGTTGCTACTGAAGTCAGCAAGGTCATTTCCTGCTTGGTCATCAAGTCCTGCTCCACCAAAAGTTGGAGAATATCCTCATAAATCTCCTGACTAACTCGCTCACCAATCGAATAAAGCAAATCGCGAAGCATCTCATGATGACTGGAAAACTCAATCCTGCCTATACGAATATAGCCTCCGCCACCACGCTTGCTCTCAACCAAGTAACCTCTACTTTCAGTAAAACGTGTCTTGATTACATAGTTGATCTGACTCGGCACAACCTGAAAGGTATCCGCCAACTGACTCCGCTGCAATTCCACGATACCAGACTGGTCTAAAATCGCCTTGATATAGGCTTCGATATGATCTGATGTATTTTTAAATCTCATAGTAAATCAAACTCCTTCTTTGAACCTTGACTATCTTTGACTATACTATCATTTAACACTCTATAAGTCAAATTTTTAGAGCTCAACCCTTGAAAATACTGACTTTCTTCAAAAACAATTAGGCATTAAATCGCCTTAGTTTTTCTTGAAAGTTCCTAAAAAAGTGCACAAAAAAGAGCCCTAAAATGGGCGTAATATTGACGAGTTCAGCAGGCAAGAAACTAGCACGGTCAAACGTGCTTTTTTAATACCTGGTAATATTATAGCATACCTGGAAAACTCTCTCAATCATTAGCAATAGAACCAATATTGAAGTATAATGATACTATGACTCTTGCAGAAACTAAGAAATCCTATCTCAGGAACGTTTAGAAAGATAAGAGAGATTAATTTAAAAGTATTTAGTTCTAGCCAATTAATATTTCTGGTTTCACTATTTTAAAACGACAATTAGGAGAAAATAATTATGAATAAGATTGGTAAAGAAAACTTAGTAATGATTAATGACGAAGAGTATGTACATTGTCCGGTTTGCGGGACATTGACCGCTGTTTATGACATTTGTGATCATTGTAATTGGCAAAATACGGGGGAAACCAATATTGATGGAGGCCCAAACAAGATGACACTAGCAAAAGCTAAGGAAGCTTACGTTAAGGGGATTCCAATAATATAACAAACTATAGTACTACAAAATCAGGAAAATAAAAATGGAACTTAGAAAGTTTAACAATAAAATTGTAACGATGACAGACGTTGATAACCAGACCTTTGAGGGAATTTGTCTTTTTGAAGATAAGCATACTTTTGATGAAGAGTATAATGCTTTATCTGTTAAAACAGGTTTACGGTGGATAAGATTGTTTGAAAATGAAATTTTAAAAGTTGAAATTGCTGATAAAATCGACCAGTCAAAAAGCCCTTAGATTTGTTTCTAAGGGCTGATTTATTTGCAAGGATAGGCCGGACTGTCGAGGCTCCTGCATTTCTCGACACACTAGCTAAATGGCGCGTTGGTGACAGATTCTCAACCTCTATCCTTCGTATCTTAATTATATCACAGTATCCATCAAAAATGAATTATGAGGGAGGTGACTGAACATCAAAAATAGTCTAGTTGTATCTAAGCATGTTTACTATTGTGTATAATCTTTTTCAGTCATATCATTCAATTCTTACAAATAAATGTATAGTTTATGACTTTCTATCCGAGAAAAAATCTCTCCAAAATGGATTTTCGATATCAAAAATTCTAACTTCTTCTTCCGTCATATTGTGAGGATAATCAATAAAAAGATTATAAATTTTTTGCTGATCAAAACTGAACAATAGCTCTCCTCTAACATCTATCTTATCAATCCACCAAACTTTTGACTCTTCACTTTCTTTGTAAAAATCACTGTACCCTTCAAGATTGGACTCCGAAATAATGAGTTCATCTATTTCATCGGATGAGTCTGGTTTATCGTAGTCATGTAATTCATTATTTAACATCATTCAAGCTCTTTCTATTATCTCTTGAAATAATGTGACCATATTTTTATTTTAAGATACTTGTGGTAAAACTTCATCCCATATATCCAATAAACTTTTTCCATCAAAAACTTTAGCTTCCATAGCTTCATCAATTGTACCAAACTGCTGACCTTTATAATCATAACCAACTACACAAATGCTAGATAAGAAACAAGCACCTCGACCATTAACATTAAATTCAAGATCTGTATCTAAATATTTTTTAATTTCTTCTTTTTTCATCACATCACCATACGTCAATTATATCACTTTTTATCTATAAGAATTTCCATTTATAAACAAAAAGGGCGCTGGTAAAGAATAATCTTCACCGACTCCCTATTTTTCTACTTATCTAAGCCTAATTCTGCCAAGATTTGACGTTTGTAGGCAATTTTTTGGACTTCCTTGTCCTCGTTTTCAGACCAATCTAGTTTAATTTCTGAAACAATCTGCCCAGGACGATTTTTCAAGATATAGATGCGGTCGCTGAGATTGAGGGCCTCTTCGATGCTATGTGTAATGATCAAGGTCGTCAGCTGTAGCTGTTTGTGAATTTCCAGATACCAAGCATGAAGTTCCATCTTGGTCATCTCATCCAAGGCGCTAAAGGCCTCATCCAAGAGAAAGAGCTTGTGCCCAAAAAGATAGGTACGAAGCAAGGCCACACGCTGACGCATCCCCCCACTAAGTTCGTGAGGATACTTGTCCCGTACAGCTGTCAACTGGAAGGTCGCAAGGATCTCATCCGCTCGGGCAATGGCTTCCGCCTTATCCACTTTTTGAATCAAGAGGGGCAAAATGATATTACCAAGAACGGTCTTGTGCTCCAAGAGTAGATCCTTTTGCAACATATAACTCACGCGCCCCTTAGGATTTTCCTCGCCATCAAGGACAATTCGCCCAGACTGGACTTCTAAAATCCCAGCGATTAGGTTAAAGAGAGTGGTCTTTCCAACACCACTTGGACCTAGGATAGAAACCACTTCACCCGAAGTCACCTGCAGGTTGATGTCCTCTAAAATCTTTTCATCGCCATAGGCATAGCTTACGTGTTCTAGTCTAATTTCTGTCATTATTTTACAAATTCGTTAGTGAAGCCTTTGTCTGTCAAGTCTTCTTTAAGGATACCATTTTCTTTGTCCCATTTGTAGAAGGCATTCCAGCGATCTGCGTCAAATTGTCCCCATTTTTCCTTGTCACTTGCATATTCTTTTGACAAGTATTTTTGAGATTCGATGACAAAGTCACGTTTTTCCTTGAGTTCAGGTGCATTCTTGATGAGGATATCTGCAGCTTCTTCTGGATGTTCCATAGCATATTGGTAGCCTTTTTTGATAGCTTGGATAACTTTACGAGCTTCTTCCTTGTTGTCTTTGAGATAGTCGTTGTTTGCGATGATAACGGGTGAGTAGTAGTCAAACTCCTTGACATAGTCTTTTAAGTACATGAAGTTAGCATCTACGCCTTGAGATTTGGCAAGGATACCATCCCAACCGTAGTAGATCCAAGCAGTGTCAAAAACGCCATTAGCAATCGGTGTAATCGAGTTTGAGTCGTTGTTTGGTACTTTTTCGACCTTCTCAAAGTCTCCGCCTTGTGATTCTACCAAGGTTTTCAACATAGCAAGCTCAGTCGGGTCATTCCAAGTTCCGTATTTCTTGCCAACCAAGTCTTTTGGACTGCTGACATTGTCCGATTTACGTGAGATGATTCCTGATGTATTGTGCTCAACGATAGCGGCAACGGCAGTGATGCCTGCCCCTTTTTCTAATTTCTTAGCCATGTAGTCTTGGAAATAGATAGCAAATGGCGCCTTGCCGTTGATCACCAAGTCAGATGAGCTTTCTTCTGGTGGCAATTTCAAGTCAACATCGACTCCAGCTTCTTTGAAATAACCTTTTTCCTTTGCTACATAAAGCCCTGTGTGGTTGGTATTTGGCGTCCAGTCTAGGATAAAGTCAACCTTTTTGAGTTCCGCTTCCTTGCTGTCCTTAGAAGCCGTCCCTTGACCACAAGCTACAAGCACGACAGCTACAAATGCTGTTATAATCGTTAAAAACACTTTCCATGTCTTTTTCATTTTCATTTCCTCTTTTCTTTTTCTAAAACGTTCTTATCCTATGAACGTTTCCATTTAATCACATATTTCTCACTGATATCGACCAACTTCATCCCTAGAAGACTGATAAGCGATACCAGAATAATAATCGCAAACATGGTATCATACTGAAACAGTTTCTTGGACTGAATCATGTAGACACCTAGTCCTTCAAAGCCTCCCAACCACTCAGATACCACGGTTGTGATAAAGGCGTAGGAGACACTGACTCTCAGACCTGCATAAAAGTAAGGCAGGCTAACCGGGATTTTAAAATGCCACAGGATTTGCCAAGGGTTTGCACGCATCAGACTAAACAAGGTCAGCATATCCTTGTCACAATGTCTAAAACCGTCCAAGATACTAACAATGATAGGGAAGGTTGTCGTCAGGATAATCAAGACAATCTTGGGCAAAATCCCATAGCCCAACCACAAGACCAGAATAGGGGCTATGGCAATGGTCGGGATAGTCTGAACAACCACCATCATAGGATAAATCAAGTCATTGAGCCAAGTTAAACTGTCCATAAGCACTGCCATCAGACAGGCAATCAAGACTCCTAAGACTAGACCTAGCAAAGCCACTCTCAAGGTCGCCCAGCTATGGTACCAGAGAAATTCTCTGTCACGAACAAAGGACTGGAGAATCTCAAGAGGAGTTGGCAGGATAAACTTGGGTAAAAGTTTGAATATTCCCGCTAATTGCCAGATTGACAAGACTCCTAGAAAACCCAATAGACTAATGTGTCGTCTCAGTATACTTTTCAAGTTTGTCATCAATACTTAAAATCTCTCCTACATTTATTTTGACATTGGCAAAGACATTATCTGCCTCCTGCCCTGCCACTTCTAGCGCGTCTTTGAGAATGCGCATGAGCTCATCAAACTCCCCTTCCAAGACCGTTTCAAATGGTGTCACCACCATGGTCACGGACTGAGCTTGCAGATAAGCAATAACCTGATCGATAATACCAATTCGATCAATCCCCTGTGATAGGGGCAAGACTTGCAAGGCAATGCTTGCTTTCATAAAAACCTCCTCTTCTCAGTTTTTCTTTTTGACAAAAAGAAAAACCTTTGCCATATATGGAAAAGGTGCAGAATTCGGCTAAGTATCGTTCCCTACGCTGGCATTACCCAGATCAGGTGCGGTCGAAGTTTAACACTTCCTCTCAGACTGTACACAGACTCCCATATCTTATATGGAAATATAGTAACGCAAATACAAGGAAAAGTCAAGGAAACTGTTTACAGAAAACCATGAAAAAGAGTTTGAAGCCAATTGCTCCAAACTCTTTCTTAACTTTCTTATTTAGCCTCGTACCAGGTTGCTCCTTCATTCTCATCAGCGATGAGGGGAACACTGAGCTGGATGGCTTCTTCCATGGTTTGTTTCACTAGTACTTTGACAGCTGCTAGTTCTGATTTCGGAACTTCAAGGACGATTTCATCATGCACTTGCAAGAGCATCTTGGTCTGATAACCACCCTCAACTAGAGCTTTGTCTAGCTGGATCATAGCAATCTTGAGGATATCTGCTGCCGAACCCTGAATAGGGGAGTTAATGGCAGTTCGCTCTGCAAAACCACGAATGTTAAAGTTGCGCGAATTGATATCTGGTAGCTCTCGACGACGCTTGAAGAGGGTCTCTACATATCCCTTATCACGCGCTTCACGTACCACTTCTTCCATATAGTTTTTAATCCCAGGAAAACGCTCAAAGTAGGTATCAATGTAGGCTTTGGCCTTCTTACGACTAATACCAAGATTGTTCGCCAAACCAAAATCTGAAATCCCATAAACCACTCCAAAGTTGACAGCCTTGGCATTGCGACGGTCGTTTGGCGTCACATCCTCAGGACGTTCAATTTCAAAGACACGCATAGCTGTCGAAGTATGGATATCTGCTCCCTCTTGGAAGGCCTTGATTAAGTGCTCATCCTTAGAGATATGCGCCAAAACGCGCAACTCAATCTGTGAATAGTCGGAGCTAAGAAGGACACTATCCTCCCACTCTGGCACAAAAGCCTTACGAATGAGGCGACCTTGTTCCAAGCGAACAGGGATATTTTGCAAGTTTGGATCTACACTAGACAAACGCCCAGTCTGAGTCAAATCTTGCACATAGCGCGTGTGGATCTTGCCATCATCTAAAATCCAATCCTGCAAGCCAACCACGTAAGTCGATTGAATCTTAGCAATCTGACGGTAGTCTAGAATTTTTTTGACAATCGGTGCAATAGGAGCCAGACGCTCCAGCACATCCACTGCTGTCGAGTAACCTGTCTTGGTTTTCTTGGTGTATTCTAGAGGAAGTCCCAGTTTTTCAAAGAGAAGGACGCCCAACTGTTTAGGTGAATTTATATTAAACTCTTCACCAGCTAACTCGTAGATTTCTTGAGTGAGTTGCTCAATGACGACCTCATTTTCAGCCTGCATCTCAAGTAGGGCTTCTTTTTTGACCTTGATCCCAGCAATTTCCATCTTGGCAAGGACAAAAGCCAGAGGTTGCTCCATGTCATAGAGAAGGTCTAACTGCCCGTGTTCACTGAGTTTTTCAAGCAAAACAGGCTCCGTCTCAACCAATACAGCAACCTTGCGAGCCAAATGCTCCAAGAATTTCTCTCTCTCAGGGATAGCTTTCTTGACCCCCTTACCGTAGAAAATCTCATCATCAGCCAAATAAGTTTGGCCATAGAGATTCGCAATGGTTGAAATTTCATTGTTCTCGACAGTAGAGAGGAGGTATTTGGCCAAACGGCTGTCAAAAGCAGGGGCCTGCAAATTCAAGCCCAAACGATTTAAAAGAACCTTCGCTTTCTTAAAATCATACACTTTCAGAGGTGTTTTTTCTAGAAAATCCTTGAGAATCGGCTCCTGCAAGAGCTCAAGTTTGTCTGTAGCGTAAAGTTTGTCCCCACAGGACCAGGCAAAACCAACCAAGTCATCTGTATGGTAATTCTCACCAAAAAGTTCAAAGTGGAAGATGGAGTCTGCGCTCAGCATATCTTGACTCACTTTGTCCACCATGGTGAAATTCAAAGTCTCAGATTGATTCGCCTGAGAAGCATTCAAGGCTTGTTTGAGCTGTTTAAAACCCATTTCATCGTAGAATTTTCCGAGATTTTCCACATCTGGTCCACTATAAAGCAAATCATCAAGGCCAATCTCAATCGGTGCATTTGTCTCAATGGTCGCCAAGGTTTTAGACAAAAAGGCTTGTTCCTTGTCATTGATGAGATTTTCCTTCATCTTAGAAGCCTTCATCCCATCGATATTTTCATAAATACCCTCAAGCGAACCATGCTCCAGCAAGAGTTTGATACCCGTCTTTTCACCGATCTTAGTAACACCAGGGATATTATCTGATTTGTCTCCCATCAGGGCCTTGAGGTCGATAAACTGAGCTGGGGTAATGCCCATCTTTTCCATAAGGTAATCTGGTGTAAAGGCCTCAAACTCAGCCACACCTTTCTTGGAAATCTCGACCACCGTATGCTCATCCGTCAACTGGATCAAGTCCTTGTCTCCGCTAACGATTGTCACATCAAAAGAATCCTTCTCAGCCAAACGACCTAGGGTCCCGATGATATCATCAGCTTCATACTGGGCCAACTCATAATGGCGAATCCCAAGATGGTCTAACAACTCACGAATGAAGGGAAATTGCTCACGAAACTCATCTGGAGTTTTAGCACGGCCACCCTTGTAGTCTGCATACATCTCTGTTCGGAAAGTCGTCTTACCTGCATCAAAGGCTACCAAAACATGGCTGGGCTCAACCCGCTCCAAGACATGATTCAACATGAGTTGAAAGCCATAGATTGCATTGGTATGAAGGCCATTAGCATTTTTAAATCGATCCAACTGCTGATAGAGCGCAAAAAAAGCTCGAAAAGCAACAGAAGATCCATCAATTAATAATAATTTTTTCTTGTCCATACACCCATTATAAAGGAAAGCAAGGAAAAATACCATCGGAAAGAATAGGCAAATGGTAGTGAAGCTCTCTTTTTTATATTCTTTCTAGATTCTAGCTCCATTACTATCCACTCGATAGCCATCTACAGTAGTATTCACTGCTAAAGCCCCTGAAGCATTGACGTAATAAGACTTTCCTCCTACCTGGAACCACTGGCTAGACTTCATAGCCCCTGAACTCTCCAAATAATACCATGTTCCATTTTCCTTGAGCCATCCTGTCTGCATCTCTCCAGACGCCTTTAGGTAGTACCAATGCGAATTATCCTTTACCCAACCTGTTGACATAGCCCCATTGTCTTTGAAGTGATACCAACTGCCATTTATTTTCTTCCAACCAGTTGCGAGTTTCCCGTTCTCACGGTAATTCCAAATACCGTTTTGCTTCTTCCAACCATTCTCCACCGATTCTGTTTCTGTATGCTGGACGTATCTTCTCGTTCCACTATAGGATAGGTAGCTAAGCCATTTATAACCGTCCTTTTCTACGATTTGGTCGTAGCTAACATTTTCACCAGGATAGTAGTAGTCAATAACCTGTGCTGTACTTGACGGCTGGTTTCGAATAGCAGATTTTTGAGTAAACGTGTGAGTCCCACTAGACGCCAACCCTGGCCTAATAGGATTTCCAGTTCTACCACCATTCCCTACCAAGTCCTTAAAATGGATAAAGCCTGTCATAGAGCTAGCTTTTACGCTTCGACGATTGTATTTCTCCCTAACGCCATAGTTATACTCTTCGATCTCAATCGTGTCCCCGGATACATTAGATACCCAAGCCACATGTCCATAATAACCTTCTGTTGACCAAGCAATAGCCCCAACTTCTGGCTTAGTGTCAACACGGTAGCCTTCTCTCCTTGCGCGGTGCCCCCATTCATTCGCATTACCATAGGCAGGCGGGATCTCAAAGCCATTTACACTACTCAAACGAAAAGCTGCAAAAGACGTACACTGGCGAGAATACATCCGCCACTGATCAATTTCAACACTACCATTTTTGTAGTGAAGTGGATAGTCATCTCCACGCGCTACACTGTCAGCCTGAACCGATTCCCCACCAAACAAAAAGGTACTCGTAACGAACAAAGTAGCCAGCCCTACACTCAACTGAGTACATCTACTCTTCTTAACTCCTGATTTAAAAAACGTCATTCATTCTCCTTAATAATATAAATTTCCGAGGTTACCCTCGTTTATACTATTCGGGAGAAAAAGAAAAAAGTGAGCAAAGCTCACTTCATTTTAGGATTCTTGGTCTAGATAGCGAATCAAATTCTTCTCTGTCAAGATATCTGAGTAGGTGAAAGATTCAACGTAAACATTGGCTTGTTTGTCTCCCTCAACATCCCCAAATTCAACGATAAATAGGGACGGATAAACCTCAATTAGCTTACCCAATCGATTTTTTTGGCGCTTACGGCCATTCTCCAAAGTCATTTCAACGACTTGTCCCTCATGAGCCTTGATTTCTTCTTTGATTTTTTTCATCTTGGCTACATCTGTAAATGCATCTGACATCTTATGCCTCCCTCTTTGAGATACTTGAAAATTTATTGTATTCTTTTTGGAAAATCAATTCCACCGTTCCACGAGCTCCACTACGGTTTTTCTCGATGATAACCTCTACCTTGTTATTTGGAATTCCTTCCTCTTCTTCACCCGCACGATCGTAGTAGTCGTCACGGTATAGAAAGGCTACGATATCTGCATCCTGCTCGATAGAACCCGATTCACGAATATCAGACAAGACTGGTCTCTTATCCTGACGCTGTTCCACTCCACGAGATAACTGACTAAGAGCAATGACTGGAACTTTTAATTCCTTAGCTAGGATTTTCAACTGACGAGAAATTTCAGAGACTTCTTGTTGGCGGTTCTCACGACCAGTCCCTGTGATAAGCTGTAGGTAGTCGATCAAAATCAAGCCTAGATTGCCTGTTTCTTGAGCCAGTTTACGTGAGCGCGAACGAATTTCCGTGATCCGAATCCCTGGCGTATCATCGATATAGATACTCGCGTTGGCTAGGTTCCCTTGAGCAATGGTATATTTTTGCCACTCCTCATCAGTCAATTGACCCGTACGGATAGAATGAGACTCCACCAAACCTTCTGCTGCCAACATACGGTCTACTAGACTTTCCGCACCCATTTCCAGCGAAAAGATAGCAACCGTCTTGTCCAACTTGGTACCAATGTTCTGAGCAATATTTAAGGCAAAGGCTGTCTTACCAACCGCTGGACGCGCCGCTAGGATAATCAACTCCTCCTCGTGGAGACCTGTCGTCATATGGTCCAAATCACGATAGCCTGTGGCAATACCTGTGATATCCGTTGTCTGTTGTGACCGAACTTCTAGGTTTCCAAAGTTGATATTTAGAATATCACGGATATTTTTAAACCCACTACGATTGGCGTTTTCGCTAACATCAATGAGTCCCTTTTCAGCCTGAGCGATGATTTCATCTGCAGGCTTAGAAGCTTCATAGGCCAAGTTGACAGACTCTGTCAACTTGGAAATCAAGCGACGTAGCATAGCCTTTTCTGCAACGATTTTAGCATAATACTCTGCATTAGCTGAAGTTGGTACAGAGTTGACAATTTCAACAAGATAGGACAGGCCACCAATATTTTGCAGATCTCCTTGGCTATCCAAAATCGTCCGAACTGTCGTCGCATCAATTGCTTCCCCACGATCCGACAAATCTACCATCGCTTGGAAGATCAACCGATGAGCATACTTAAAGAAGTCACGAGAATCAATGTATTCTCGGACAAAAACGAGCTTACTCTCATCTATAAAAATAGCCCCCAGAACAGATTGTTCTGCCAAAATATCCTGAGGTTGAACTCGTAGTTCTTCTACTTCTGCCATCCGACTTTCCTTCCTTTTACAATCTTGTCAAGAAGTTGTAAACTTACCCTTCCTTTACACGAAGATTGATGACACTTGTAACATCTTGATAGATTTTCACTGGTACATCAATCAAACCTACTGCTCGAATTGGTGCTTGCACTTGAATATTGCGTTTGTCAATCTTGATACCAAATTGCTTTTGCAATTCTTCTGCAATTTTCTTGTTAGTGATGGAGCCAAATGTACGGCCATCTGGTCCAACCTTTTCAACAAACTCTACAACCGTTTCTTCTGCTTCAAGCTTAGCCTTGATGGCTTTTGCTTCAGCAATCATTTCAGCATGAGCCTTTTCTTCTGATTTTTGTTTACCACGCAACTCGCCCACTGCTTGAGCAGTCGCTTCCTTGGCCAAATTCTTTTTAATCAGGAAGTTTTGAGCATAGCCAGTTGGCATTTCCTTGATTTCGCCCTTTTTTCCTTTTCCTTTAACATCTGCTAAAAAGATTACTTTCATTCTTCTTTCTCCTTTTCCTTTAGTTCATCCAAGATTAGTTTAGTCAATTTTTCTCCTGCTTCTGACAGACTCATATTCTCGATTTGCGCAGCCGCTAGATTAAAATGGCCTCCGCCACCTAACTCTTCCATAATGCGTTGCACATTGATTTTACTACGGCTTCGAGCCGAGATGGAGATAAATCCTTGTGTATTTTTTGCCAGAACAAAACTAGCCTCAATACCGGACATGGCCAGCATAGCATCGGCAGCCTTACTGATAACAACTGTGTCATAAGTGGTTGAGTCCTTAGCTTGGGCAATCAAGATATCTGAAGCTAGCTTACGACCTTGTAAAATGAGTTCATTTACCTCACGGTACTCTTCAAAATCTGTCGCAGCAATCTCCTGAATAGCAATACTATCGCTTCCACGTGTTCTCAGGTAGCTAGCCACATCAAAGGTTCGACTCGTTACGCGAGATGTAAAGTTCTTGGTATCCAGCATCATACCAGCCATCAGTACGCTAGCCTGCATACGACTCAAACGATTCTTCTTAGAATTTTGGAACTGAATCAATTCTGTGACCAGCTCACTCGCACTACTTGCTCCACTTTCAATATAGGTGATGACTGCATTCTCAGGGAAATCCTGATCACGTCTATGATGGTCAATAACAATGGTTTGAGTAAACAAATCATAAAAATCTTTCGATAAGGTCAAAGCCGTCTTTGAGTGATCCACTAAAATCAATAACGAACGGCTTGTAACTAGCTTCATCGCATCTGTAAGAGATAAGAGTTTCGTAGTATCTTCCTTCTTTAAGAACTGGATAGCACGCTCGATATCTGCTGACATTTTATCTGCATCATAGACAGCGTAACTGTTTTCAATAATATTACTTGCAAACAACTGCATACCGACAGCAGAGCCCAAGGCATCCATATCTAGATTTTTATGACCGACTACAAAAACCTGGTCAACACTTCGAATCTTATCAGAAATGGCTGTCATCATGGCTCTCGTACGTGTACGAGTACGTTTGATAGACGCAGCAGTTCCTCCACCGAAGTAGACTGGATTCTTGGTCTCATTATTTTCCTTGACCACCACCTGGTCACCACCGCGAACTTCTGCTAAGTTCAAGTTGAGCAAGGCAATTTTCCCTATCTCTTCATGATTTCCATCACCATAAGAAAATCCCATACTTAAAGTTAGGGCTAGTTGCCTCTGTTTTGATTCTTCTCGGAAAGTATCAATAACAGAGAATTTATCATTCATCAATTCCTCGAGTACTGTATAATCTGTGAATAAATAAAAACGATCCATCCCCACACGGCGAGAAAACATAGCATACTTACTAGCAAATTCTGAAACAAAATTAGCTACAAAGCTATTGATATGGCTGATATCAGAGTCAGACGTCGCATCCTCCAAATCATCGTAATTATCCACTGAGATGACCCCAATGACTGGACGGCTAGTTACCAATTCGACAGTTGCTTCGTACTCCCCAGAAACATCAAAAAAATACAAAACGCCTGAAGCCTTATCCATATGGACAGCATATCGTGTTTCGCCCAAGGTAGCATAGGAACCTGGATTCCCAACAGAAGCCTTGATGATGGCTTGAATTAACTCAACATCAATTTCCCCTTCTTCATTTGTCAAAATTAACTCAGCATAAGGATTAAACCATTCTACTTCTCCACTTGATAAGTCTAATTTCAGGACTCCCACCGGCATTTGATCAAGCAAAGTACTCAAGCTATTTTCGGCTTGGTGATTTACATATTGGATTTGTTCAATTTCGCTCTTTTCGTACTGTTTTTTTTGCCATACAAATAAAAGCAGATAAAGCAGTACAAATAAAAATAAAACAGTGATTGTTACAGCAAGATTATGTGAAAAAATAATCAGCAAAGTTAAGATTCCGAAAGTTGCAAGTCCTAGCAAGACTGCAGAAAACGGGATTAAATTATTTTTTTTCATTCTAAACCTCTTGCGCATTATTATATCACAAAAGCCCTTAAAAAGCGACCTTTAAAGAGAAAGCACTGCTTTTATTATAGCAAGATGCTCTTAAAGAAACCATATATAAAAAAGGATAGCAAATGCCTCGCTCTCCTTTTTCCACATCAGTGCAGAATCTTCCGCCTAGATTACATTATTCACCTAATTCTAGTCGAATGTCTTGTAGGCACTCTTGCGCCTGTTTCACAATTGATTCTAAAATAGTCTTACATGGTTTGATGTCTTTCACCAAACCCGCAATTTGTCCGCTCATCATTGAACCATGAACTGTATCACCTTCATAGACAGCCTTAGATAGGGAACCGATCGTAATTTCTTCCAGTTCCTCTCGGTTTGTACCTTTCTGCTCTAATTCAATGTAGTGATCCGTCATCTCATTGCGAATACAACGAACTGGCGCTCCCGCGATGCGACCTGTAACCGCAGTCGCTGTATCACTTGCCGCCAAAATAGCTTCTTTATAGGCTGGAGAAATCGGGCATTCTTCTGAAGCAAGAAAAACTGTTCCCATTTGAACTCCTTGTGCACCTAGTGCAATCGCAGCAGCAAGTCCACGACCATCTGCCACACCTCCTGCAGCAATGACTGGAATCGTTACCGCATCAACGATTTGTGGGATAAGAGCCATTGTATTGGTTTCTCCAATATGCCCACCAGCTTCTGAACCTTCAGCGATTACAGCATCAACTCCCAATTCTTGCATTTTTTGAGCATGCTTGACACTGGCAATAACTGGAATAACCTTGATTCCTGCTTCTTTCAAGTAAGGCATGATATGCTTAGGAGTTCCTGCACCTGTAGTTACCACTGGAACCTTTTCTTCAATGATAACGGTCACAATATCCTTGATGTTTTTCATCATCAACATGATGTTGACACCAAAAGGCTTATCTGTCAACTTTCTCAGTTCACGAATTTCTTCTCGCAACTGCTCTCCGGTCATACCACCCGAAGCGATAATTCCCAGACCTCCAGCCTCAGAAACAGCTGCTGCTAGTTGATAGTGCGAGATTTGAGCCATAGCCCCTTGGAAAATTGGATATTGAATCTGTAAAAGTTTTGTAATTGACATATGAGTCCTCCTTTTATTTTCTGTTGATTCTTGTTGGCAAATGGATGCATAATGCACCAATATCCCCGTCAACAAGAAAATGTTATATTTGTCTCCTCATATTCTGCTATCCTAAAAAAACTGGCTTACGATCCTGCTGATCTGTAAAAGGAATAAGTGGGGGGCGAGATCGTAAAACATAATCTACAAATTCCTTCCCTTCCTTATCGAACTCTGCTACTGCAAAAAATTGATCATGATAAAAGAAAAACTTGTAATGATTCTCAAAAGCCTGACGAAGCCATTTATCCTTTGCTAAAATTGATTTCATAGGATAATCATCAACTGCTGGAACCCAGAGAGGATTTCGATGAACATGTGTTAACATCAAGTCCCCCATATGGATCATCGTATCTTCGCCTTGCTTCAATAAAACAATACTATGGCCATTGCTGTGACCACTTGTGTGAATCATTTGGATTTCTGGAATGACATTGATATACTCTGAGAAAGTCGTCACCTGATCTTGAATCGGTTCCCAATTTTCTCTCAGATAAGTTCCCCGCGTTCGATTATTAGGGTTTCTCATCTCATACCATTCGACATCATTCACAATAATCTTGGCGTTTGGATACTTGGAAACCAGCTTCCCTTGATCATTCACATACGTCAAGCCACCAGAATGATCGTGGTGCATATGTGTCATCAGCACGATGTCAATGTCTTCAGGCGATAGTCCTAAAAGAGCTAAACTTTCTTCTACCCGACTTTCAGACAAGATTCCTAAGTTACGCCTTTGTTTATCGGATAATTTTGCTGTATCAAAACTTGCATCTATCAAGTAATTTTTACCCTTGTACTGGATCAAAATAGGATCCGTCAATTCTGCCATCATATTAGCATCATTTGTTGGGTAGTAACGAGACCACACAACTTTCGGAACCGGACCAAAAAGAGTCCCTGCATCCGTCAATTTATCGGCTCCACGTAGCCATATCAGTTTCATATCATGAAATTGATATTCCTGTAAGGTGAGTTCTGCCATGCTTTACTCCTTTATCCATTGGGCTGCTATTCTTTTGCGAATCGAATCCCCAGATTTTCCATAGATTTCAATCGTTTTGGCATCCTTTAGATAACGGTCTATGGGGATGTCATCCAAGGTTTGAAGAGGTCCAATTAATCTAATAATTTCCTCAGAAATCTCAATTGCTACTTTTGTCGTATAAAGTTTTATCTGAGATACAAAGAGAGAATCCGCCTTCATCCTGTCCTTGTAGGAGGCAAAGTAAGATTCAGCCGCACACAGCTTAGTATACAAGTCTGCAAATTGATGTTGATAGACTGTCGCATCGATTAATCGTTTCCCAAATCCTCTTTTGACCTTTACAAAAGCCAGACCTTTTTCAAAAGCTCCCTCAGAGATACCAATAGAGATTGCGCTTAATCCTAGCTGTAATTTTTTGATAATATCATTTAACTGAGTTTCCCCATTTAAGGTCAATCCTAGCAGACTATCTTCTGGCAATATGACCCGATCAAAAGTTACCGAATTCACAGGTAAACCCTGTAAACCAGGTTTTGCTATATCATCTCCAAAAGCAACCCCCGGTCGAGTCGTATCAACAATGAAAAATCCATATCCATCTTCTCCGTTAGTTTCCTGAACCTTGGCTAAGATTAACAAAATATCTGTATAGCGGCAATTTGATACAATTGACTTCTTCCCAGTTAAAGACCAACCTGCCTCTGTTTTCCTTGCGGTTGTTGCAATAACCTCCAAGCTTTCCATCAATTTTCCTTCGGAAAATCCCAAGCCAGCTAAGATTTCTCCCCTTACTAATGGTTCTACATAACGCGATTTTTGTTCCTGACTTCCATATCGTAAAATAGGATAGATACCATAACATGCCTGAGTTAGCAGAACAGCAGAAAAAGCAGGGAAATCTTTTGAAATCAAGCGAATAAAGGTCAAAAACTCGGTTCTCAAAACAGAATCTTGACTATCTAAAAGCAAGGAAAAGATATCAAATCGCTCAATAAACTGATAAAGCAATTCTCTAGGGAACTGTTGTTCATCCTCACGAGACTTGAAATAGTCCCGAATCAACACTTTCACGTCTGCCTTCAATTCTCGCGCCAGCACGTCATTATAGGTCATCGCATTCACCTCAGCTTAGTTGTCAGAAAACGGTTGGTAATAATCTTTCAACAATTCTTCATATATATAAGACTCTACTTCATTGTAGGAGTTTTTATAGGGTCTACAAAACCAAATATTAAATGGAATAGGATCCTTGAATCTAACTGCCTTAAAACGACTCTTGTCCACAAAATATTCAACCGGCCTTGGTAAAAGAGCAATCAAATCTGTCTGATGAGTTGATTCAACTAGGAAGTCCCAAGTAGAGGAAAGATAAGCAAATTTAGCCTCAATTCGTTGTGAACGAAGTTTTTCTGTCACTAAATCATAAGTCGTAAATGTTTTGTTGAAGGTTGCCAATTCATAACCAGCAATATCAGACCATTCCAACAAGCTTTTCTGAGCCAGCGGATGATCCTTATCCATATAAGCAACGTATTCATCCAATTGAATGATATGTTGTTCATATTTTTTAGCATCCAGGCTCGTAGGCTCTATCAGAATAGAGAGATTCAAATCTCCATCAACCATTTTTTGACGAATTTCCTTCCCTCCACCTTCCGTAACCTGGATATGGATATGAGGATTATTTTTCAGAAAATGAGGCAAAGCACTAGCAAAATAAACTCGTAAAATCAAGGACGGAATACCAAGATTAATGGTGCCCTTTTGCTTTTGAGCTTCTATATGGATCATGGAAAGCATTTCTTCATGTCGATTCACAATCTCGGTCGCATAACGATAAATTTTGCGTCCCGTCTCTGTTAAACTTTCTAATCTTCCATTCTTGCGATTGAATAATTGAACCCCTTCAGCTGCTTCAAAATTTGTCACGAATTGACTCAAGGCTGATTGACTAATGTGAATCTTCTTTGCAGCAATGGAAAGGTTGCATCCGCATTCTATGATATTGATGAAATAGTTCATTTGGATAATATCCACTTACCCATCACCTAGCTTTCCTTCACTATTTTAGTAAGTCAATTAGACAACTATTCTAGTGTTTGATAGTTGTCTACTGACTTTTTATCGAAATAACATTTCGAATACTTCATTTTAACGTTGTATATAAAGCGCTTACAATACTATCTAGTTTATATCATAACACACTAAGTAGAAAATAGCTCTTTTTTTGCTTAAATCGGCATTGTTTTTAGGTCTTCTGAGACAATGACTTCCCCAGCTGTTTTTTCAAGAACTTCTTCTAATGTCACACCAGGAGCCAACTCTTTCAATAAGAACTTACCATCTTGAATTCCAAAGACCGCTAAATCAGTGATAACGAGATCCAATACTCCCTTAGCTGAAAGTGGCAAGGTACATTCTTTCAACAACTTAGATTCCCCATCAGCAGTTGTGTGTTGAATAGCCCCGATTACACGCTTAGCACCTACCAATAAGTCCATTGCGCCACCCATACCAGGAGCAAATTTCCCTGGGATAATCCAGTTCGCAATGCTACCATCTTGGCTGACTTCTAGGGCTCCCAGAACAGTTGCATCCACGTGTCCACCACGAATAATTGCAAAGGAAGTTTGTAGATCAAACAAGGCTGCTCCTGGTAATAATGTGATAGGAGCTCCACCAGAGTTCGCTAAATTGGCATTATAGGTGTCCTTAGTTGGTGTTTCTCCAAATCGAAGGGCGCCATTTTCTGCCTGCAAAATAACATTTACTCCTTCAGGAATATAATCAGCAGAAGCGTTTGGAATCCCAAATCCAAGATTGACCACATCTCCATCTTTAAATTCAAGCGCTACACGTCTTGCGATAATTTCTTTTGCTTTCATTTTACTTCACCCCCGCCAGTTTTTTTGTCTCTGTCCACAAGTCTCCCATCATCTGATGATGCTCTTGTGGTGTCAATCCTTGAACGACATAGTCAACTAGGATACCAGGGATGTAAATATCATTTGGATCAATTTCCCCGACTTCAACCAACTCGTTTGTCTCAACAATGACTGTATCAGCCGCTAGAGCGAGTTGAAGAGAGATGTTTTTAGTAGTCCCATCTAGATAAAGATTACCATATTTATCAGCCTTAGTAGCTTTAATCAAGGCAATATCAATCTTCAATGGATCATAAATCAAATATTCTTTTCCATTTCGAGTTACTTTTTCGTGCTCATCTTCAAGAATTGTTCCTACACCTGTTGGCGTTAAAACTGCTCCAAGACCCGCACCTGCAGCATGTAAGCGTTCTACGACAGTTCCCATCGGAGTGAACTCCACTTTCATGGTTCCTGAGAAATAATCATGCTGAGCAGCAGCAGATGTTCCTACATGGGCTGCAATATACTTTGTAACCTGATGATTTTCACAAAGACGACCAACTCCAACTTCCTTACCTGGTTGAGAGGTTACAACAGACACCAAGGTCAAATCTTGCTGGTTTTGACGAACTAGTTCCTCAATTAACTCAAATGGTTCTCCCACTCCAAGAAATCCAGAAATACCAACTTTATCTCCTGAATGAATCAAGGAAATAGCTTCAGACAATGTTACAACTTTCATAACCTATCTCCTCTCTTATTTACGTTGAAAGACAGCTTTGCGTTTTTCAACAAAAGCGCGCATTCCTTCTATCTTATCTTCTGTTGAGAAGAGTAGAGCTTCCGCTTCTGTTTCCAAACGAATAGCATTTTTCAGAGGGAGTTCTGAGCCAACTTGGATAATATGTTTAGCTTTTTCAACTGCTAGCGGTGCATTTTTCATAATCGCTGCTGCTAGCTCTTCTGCCGCAGGCAATAGTTCTTCTGCTGATACCAACTTGTTAAGAATTCCAAGATCATATGCTTCTTGTCCTTTAACCATTCTAGCAGTGAAAATTAATTCCTTTGTTTTACTAGTACCAATCAAACGAGACATTCTTTGGGTACCTGCAAAACCAGGAATGATTCCCAAGCCGACTTCAGGGAAGCCAACCATTGTCTTGTCATAGCCGATTCGGATATCAGTTGAAAGAGCTAATTCTAAACCGCCTCCCAAAGCATAACCATTCAATACTGAAATAGTTGGCTGAGTCAATTCAGATAAGCGGGTAAAGGTGTCGTTCGCATAGGTCATGTATTCATGAGCCTGAATTGGAGACATTTGGTCCATCTCTTTAATGTCTGCTCCCGCGACAAATGCTTTCTCTCCTTGACCGGTCACAATGACAACACGAATGTCCTCGCTTGCTTCAATCTGGTCTAAAGCGAGATTCAAATCCTTTAAGACTTCTGAACTTAAAGCATTCAAAGCCGATGGACGGTTAATTGTTAGATAGCCAAGACCATTCTTAACCTCTAATAAAACAGTTTTACTCATTGTTCTGCTCCTACTTGATTTATTTTGAGTACAGAGTACAGCGTCAACAAATACCAACACAAAATGTAAGAGCTTACATTTTCATCATAAACTTTTTTTTTTCATCCGTCTACTTAATCTTTATTTATAGACCTATAAGTTCAGCTTATAGGATATGGTCGTCCAATCCATCCTTAAAGTTTTGGGAAAAATAAAAATACCTTATCAAGCCCTTTTAGAGAAAGACACTTGATAAGGTATGTAACTATGAGATCGGATCAAAATCTCATTTTGTAATCGTAATATTGAAAAAGAGGAAATGACGTTCAGTTTTCTAATAACTAACGTTCAACGATGAGGGCTGTTCCCATCCCTCCTCCGATACAGAGAGTTGCTAAACCAGTTTTAGCATCACGTTTCATCATCTCATGTACCAGAGTCACTAGGATACGGCAACCTGAGGCCCCAATTGGGTGACCAAGAGCTATCGCGCCACCATTGACATTGACAATATCTGTGTTAAAGCCAAGTGTTTTACCAACCGCACAAGCCTGAGCAGCAAAGGCTTCATTTGACTCGATTAAGTCAAGATCATCAACTGTCAAATTACCTTTTTCAAGAGCTTTACGGGTCGCATAAATCGGTCCACATCCCATAATCTTAGGATCCAAACCTGCACTTGCATACGAACGAATGCGCGCAATGACTGGAAGTCCTAATTCTTCAGCTTTTTCAGCACTCATGACCAAGACAGCTGCAGCTCCGTCATTGATACCTGAGGCATTTCCCGCTGTAACAGAACCGTCTTTTTTGAAAACAGGTCGTAGCTTAGACAGACTCTCCAAGCTAGCATCTTTTCTAGGAAATTCATCTGTATCAAAGACGATAGGATCGCCTTTACGTTGAGGAATGACCACCGGAACAATCTCTTCCTTAAAGCGTCCAGATTCTATAGCCGCCACTGCTCGTTTTTGTGATTCCAAAGCAAGCGCATCTTGATCATCCCGGCTAATACCATATTCTTCTGCCACATTCTCAGCTGTAATCCCCATATGGTATTCGTTAAAGGCATCAGACAAACCGTCCTTAATCATGGTATCTACCACTTTCGAATCTCCCATACGGCCGCCCCAACGGAAGCTTGGCAAAACATATGGAGCCTGGCTCATGTTTTCTGCACCACCAGCCACGACAATATCTGCATCTCCGCACTGAATCGCTTGAGCAGCTAACTGCACTGCCTTCAAACCGGAACCACAAACCTTATTAATGGTAAAGGCTGGAGTAAATTCAGGAAGCCCAGCATGAATACTCATTTGGCGAGCCACGTTTTGGCCTAAACCTGCGCCTAGGACATTCCCCATAATCACTTCATCTACCTGCTCTGGTTTAATATTCGCTTTTTCCAAAGCACTCTTAATTACCAAAGATCCCAAATCAACAGCAGAAACATTCTTCAAGCTCCCGCCAAAGGAACCTAAAGGTGTTCGCACTGCCGAAACAATAACTACGTCTTTCATGACTACCTCCATCAGTGTCTAGTAAGTAAAGAAGCCTTCTTTTGTCTTCCGTCCCAATTTTCCTGCTTCGACCATTTTCTTAAGAAGAGGGGCAGGACGGTATTTCTGATCACCAAACCCTTGGTTTAGGACACCCATAATAGCCAAACAAACATCCAACCCAATCAAGTCAGCAAGAGCCAAAGGTCCAATAGGATGATTTGCACCAAGTTTCATCGCTTCATCGATTTCCTCGGCACTAGCCACTCCTTCACCTAGAATGTAAATGGCTTCATTGATCATAGGAATCAAAATTCTGTTCACAACAAAACCATAAGAATCTTTAACATCAACTGGTGTTTTACCAATTTTCACTGTCAATTCACGAACTGCCTGAACCACTTCTTCTGAAGTCTGCAAGGCCTTAATAACCTCTACAAGTTTCATGATTGGGGCAGGATTAAAGAAGTGCATTCCAATCACGCGCTCCTGATGTTTAGTAGCAGCAGCTATATCCGTGATTGACAAAGAGGATGTGTTTGATGCTAAGATAGTTTTAGGATCTGTCAATTCATCCAATTGTTTGAAAATATTCAACTTAATCTCACGGTTCTCAGTTGCAGCTTCAATCACCAATTGGACTTGTTTCGCATCTTCATATGAAACAGATGGAAGCAAATTGGCCAATACCTGATCCTTCTCATCCGCAGACATCCGTCCTTTTTCAACTGAACGTTCCAATTGTTTTGTGATATTATTCAAGCCTCTTTGAACAAATTCTTCTTTAATATCGTTTAAGTAAACTGTAAAACCAGCCTGAGCAAATACTTGAGCAATTCCGCTTCCCATTTGACCAGAACCAATAATCATCACCTTAGATATCATTATTTTCTCCTTCTTATTCTACAAAAATCCATTGCATGAAGCAAGAACGATTGAACAGAAATCCTTCAATCGCCTTTCTGACATTAAACAAAGGCACCTAGTCCAGTAATCTCACGACCAACAATTAAGGCATTCACTTCGTGTGAACCTTCATAGGTATAGATTGATTCAGCATCTGCAAAGAAACGAGCAACGTCTGTCTCAAGTGTAATACCATTACCTCCGCAAGTTTCACGAGCAAGGGCAACTGTTTCGCGCATCACCAAGGAATTGTGCATCTTAGCAAGAGCAGAGTTAAGCATCAATTCATTCCCTTTCTCTTGCATCTCAGCAATACGAGTTGAATAAGCAATAACTGCTACAGCATTTGCTTGCATGCGAGCCAATTTTTCTTGAACAATTTGGAATTTGGCAATTGGACGTTTGAACTGTTCGCGATCTTTAGCATATTTAAGTGCTGAAACATATGATCCACAAGTTACTCCCATAGCAATGTGAGCAACGTCCGCACGAGTGAAGGTCAAGATACGGGCTACATCACCAAAACCATTGATATTTACCAAGCGGTCTGAATCTGGAACCTCTACATTCTTCATGGTGATATGGCCATTGCGGACACAACGAAGAGCGATTTTATGTGGGATTGGTTCTGCATGATATCCCGGTGCTCCCTTACGAACGATAAAGCATTTCACCTTGCCATCCGCAACATCACGAGCAAATACAGGAACAACGTCTGCAGTGTCTGAACCACCAATCCAGCGTTTTTCACCATTTAGAATCCACTTGTCTCCAACACGTTCTGCAGTAGTTGCAAGTCCTCCAGCAATATCAGAACCTGAAAGAGGTTCAGTTAAAGCGAAGCAACCTTGCCAATCAAATGCAGCTAGTTTTGGAAGAAATTCTTTTTGTTGACGCTCATCACCACCCAAGAGAATTGTGTTGTAGCAAAGTCCGCCATGAACGGTGTAGAATGTTGCCATAGAAGCATCGAAGCGAGCAAGTTCAAGATACAAGAAGGCAATATAAAGTTCAGATGGTTTCCAGCTACCTTCACGTCCCTCAAACAATTTTGGATTGTTCATAATTTGAGCGCCCTTAGCCACAGCATAGAATTCTTCAAAAGGAAAATCAGGTTTTTCCCAGTATTCATTAATAACCGGACGGAGATATTTCTCAATCAAACGGCGAGTTTCTTGTAAAACCTCTGCTTCTCCCAAAGTTAGACCATCCGCATAGTGAAAAAGGTCCTCAGGATATAGTTCGCGTAAAATTTCTTCTTTTGTTGCCATAGTCATGACTCCTTTAATTGTTATAAGAGCGCTTACATTTTTGTATTCGCTATTTGTTGACAACCCCATTCTATCCCTTAGGATATTATTTTGTCTACTTAATAAATATAAACACCCCTATAAGTTCAGATTATAGGGGCCGATTCTGACTGTTTTATCAAGGATTTCCTCGTTTTTCTACTTACTTATAGGCACAAGAAAAAGTGGTTTACAAATCAGTAAACCACTCTTATTAGTTATTTCAATTTTATGATTCTTTTACTTCGAGCAAACCAACCTCACCATCTTCACGACGATACAAAACATTTGTTGTTTGATCTTCTACATCTACATAGATAAAGAAATCATGTCCCAATAAATCCATTTGAAGAAGCGCTTCTTCTAAATCCATTGGCTTCAAATCAATTTGTTTTGAACGAACGACTTTGGGTTGCACAACATCTGCATCTTCAACTAGGGCATCTGTAAAGAGTTGGCTTGTCGCAACTTTATTTTTATTCTTCCGTTCGATTTTTGTTTTATTTTTACGAATTTGACGTTCAATTTTATCAGTTACAAGATCGATAGAGCCATACATATCTTGAGAAACATCTTCTGCACGGAGAGTAATAGATCCAAGTGGAATCGTTACTTCAACTTTTGCTGTTTTTTCACGGTAAACTTTCAAATTCACACGTGCATCCAACTCTTGCTCAGGTTGAAAATACTTTTCGATCTTTTCGAGTTTAGAAACTACATAATCACGAATTGCTTCTGTTACTTCTAGGTTTTCACCACGGATACTATATTTAATCATATAAGTACCTTCTTTCTAAACATTTTTGTTTTTCTAACTATATTATAACGCTTTCATTTTCATTTTGCAAATTTTTTCCTTATCTTACAAGGGAAAAAGTTTTGACTTCCAAAACACCTACCTCTTCAAAAAGTCGCTTTACACGATTGACAGTCGCTCCTGTCGTATAGATGTCATCAATGAGCAAAATCTTCTTAGGAAGAGGGACTTCCGTTTTGATATAAAATGGAATTTCAGTAGCTAATCTTTCCGAGCGATTCTTAGAAGAACTAGCCGTCTCTTCTCTTTTCCCTAGTAAATCTTGAAAAGAAAAACCTGCTGCCTCAACCAAACCTTCAACCTGATTAAATCCCCTCTCAAGCAATCTTTCAGGACTTAGGGGAATAACAACAAATTGATAGTCTCCATACTTTTTCAATTCATTAGCTAGAACAGGAGCAAAAACCTTTCTAAGTAGAAAATCCCCATCAAACTTATATCGACTAAAGAAGTCTTTCATAGCTTGATTATAGGTGAAGATTGCATTATGATCGACTCGAATCTCTTCTTTACACCAAAGTTTACAATCTTGACACATGGTTGACAAGCCTGCTTTCATACAGTTCGGGCAATAGTCCTCACCAATTTTCTCAAAAGTAGACTCACAATCTGAACAAAGATAGTTGTTCTCATTCTTAAACAGCAAGAGGTGACTAAATGTGAAGTCACTCTTTATTGTCTGTCCACATAATAAACAGTTCATAAACCTGCCTCCTTGTTCATCTGCTTAATTTCCTTGATTGCTTTTTTGATGGCAACATTTAATCCATCATGAAAGAAGAGCAATTCACCAGTCGGTCTATCCATACTACGCCCAACTCGCCCACCAATCTGAATCAAGCTAGACTTGGTAAAGAGGCGATGATTAGCTTCTACAACGAAAACATCCACACAAGGGAAGGTAACCCCACGTTCCAAGATTGTCGTACTAATAAGGATTGTCAACTCTCCATCTCGAAAAGCTTGTACCTGCTCTAATCGATTTTCTGTGACAGAGGACACAAAGCCGATGTTTTCATTTGGAAACTGTTCCTGCAAGAGTTCTTTTAGTTTCTCGCCTTTCTTAATCTCTGATGCAAAGATTAACAACGGATAACTTGTTCTTCTCTGCTTCTTAATGTAGGACTTTAACTTAGGAGACAACTGACTCTTTTCTATATAGCGATTAAAGTCTGATAACCAAACTGGCTTTGGAATAATCAATGGATTTCCATGAAACCGTCTCGGCA
>CAUVGG010000003.1:0-40170 GCA_963551305.1 uncultured Streptococcus sp. | reverse complement strand
TTTATCATAAAAAGTCCTTTCTTTTCGATTGCTTGCCCGCATAGTTGAAAAGGTGTAGAACTTATGATAAACTATAGTTGTATTTTTTTATCATCCTTTCCATTGCTTGCCACATGGAAGGTTGAAACCTCACACTCAAAAACTTTGCGGTCGGAGAGTGTGGGGATTTTTTATTTTAATATTCAAAACCATCCACTAAAAATAGAGGAATTTCTTTCCCTTTATATGAGTGAGTTCCGTTTGCTCTGACATAAAATTTCGATACCTTAGTTACATCAAAATTCTCTTCATCATCAACAAATATTTTTAAAATGGCAGGGTTATCTTTTTCCCCGTTTAGATGAATTAAATACTTTGAAAAAACTGTACTTGGGTCAACAACTTGAATCACTGAGTCATCAATAACTAATTTTGTATCATCAGGCCAAGCTCCGTACCAGTTATTGTCTACAATTTTATAATCTCCAATCGGTGTTGATTTAAAATTTTTAGCCGGCTTAATTTTTGCTTTGCCTTCTGATTTTTCAAGTCCATGACTAGAACTAGAAGATGTTTTTGATATTTCACTAGTTTTTGATGCGCTATTTCCTTTTGTTTCACTACAAGATGCTAATAAAGTTATAAGAACCACGATTGTAGTTAATAATGTTATCTTCTTCATTTCTTTCCTTACTGATTAATTTACTAATGCTAGATATTCTTCTTTGACCATGACCCCTTTGGCTATGGTTTTTATTTCTCCCGATAAATGTCCACGACTTCGCCAATAATTCGGAAGTCTGTGTCTGGTGTGATTGGCATGTCCTTGTATGCAGGGTTTAGGCTGTGTAAGTAAGCTTGGTCTTCATCAATAACAAGCTGCTTGATATAAGCATCGCCGTTGTAGTTAAATACTCCGATAACACCGTCATTCAGGTCCACGCTGGTCTGAATGAATACTAGGTCGCCATCTTGATAGTCAGGCTCCATGGAATCCCCTTTGATCGGGATAACAAAGTCAGCATCGATATCTACTGGCAACTCAATCCGTTCCACTCGTACATCGTTCAAATACTGGCCTGTACCTGCAGAAGCAGGGTGGTCGTAGTAGTCGTAACTGTAGAGCTGAATAACTTCTGATACTTCGTTTTCCTTCGTTTCTTCTTCGTTTTTCTGCTCGTTCAGTTGCCTCTTTGCATAATTCAGGACTTTTACTTGTCTTGGAGGGTTTAGTTCATCGTAGATGGTTTGGATGGAGGAATTGGGAGAAGAAGAGTCTTTTTGAATCGGAGGGAAAAGGTCATCAATCGAAATGTTAAAAGCATTCGCCAAGTCAAACATTGTATCCTTTTTAGGAGATCTAAAACCTTTCTCATAATTCCCGATAGCATTTTTACTTATCCCTATCTTATTCCCTAATTCTTGTTGAGTCCAACCATTTTGAAGCCTATATTGCTTTATATTTTCGCCTATTACAATGGCAATTTCTTCTTTATTCATGATTGAGTCCTTTTTAGCTTTCTATAAGTAAAGTATAACACAAAACCCACGAAAAGAAAACTTTTTTTACTTTTTCGTAAAAAAATTGTTGACAGCCCACGAAACGTGTGCTATAATTAAATCAAGCTTAAGGAAATAACAAAGCAAACCGGAGGGAAACACCATGAACACATTAAACAAGAAAGCTATCAACATCTTCAAAGCAGTGGTTGCAGAAACCTTGCTTCAAAACACATACGAGGAACGCTTCCTCTATGGTCAGCTTGAATCATTCTGGAACAACTGCCGTCAATTCGCTTTCGGATGGACAGAGTTGGCAGAAGAGATCGAACGCCAAGAGCGCTACCTTCTTGATGCTAGTTTCACTCAAGACGAAATCGACGACATTCGTTTCGATGCAGCATTCGCAGGAATGATGGACAAAATGAATGTAGCCTGATCGGTAGCACAAGGGTTCGACTCCCTGGCAGGCTGTTGCTCATAGAGCAAAAAAAAGAGAAAGGAGGAAAAGAGGTGGAAAGTGTTGAAATTGTTGAATTAATAAAAATTACATTTAAACGAGGGAAAGGAACAGAAGATGACCCGATTAGAGTTGTAACTCAGTATTGGGACAAAGAAAATGTATTAATCTTTGAGAAAGATTAATTATCTCTTCTTTCAATAGAATTTCGGTAGGAATCAGGTAATAAGTTATATATGTCTAGAATTTTTTTAGGTTGGGTGATTCGATTATCTACAATCAAGTTGATAAAACTTAACAATGATAAAGCTAACTCTTTGTTATCTTTTATGTCTATTTGACCTGGATGTACAGCATTATTCCCTATTACTCTAACACTGTCTAGCATTTGTTGGATTTCTATTGGCATTCCTTTAGAGACAAGACTTCCAATTTGGGTATTTAAATCTTTACCTTGTGCGTTTAAATGAGCAACAAGCTTTTCAATAGCTAGACGGGATAGAGCCGCAGAAGCTCTAGGCGAGATATTTAGAACTTCGCCTGCTTCAATATAGATTTCTTTCACATCATCAGGCATATCATTATTAGGTTTAGGTACTCCTTCGGCAACATTTGGGAAAATTAATGCCAACGTTGCATCGCTTGTGTTTAATACGACCCTGGAGCTATACGTTATTTGGATTTCATTTGTTATCCAAATAGAAAATTGATTACAGGCCTGACATTGTGCAATTATAATAAATTTGATAGATTCGTTGTAATCTCTATTGATATTAATAGGATTATAAGTCCATAAATGGGAAGAGAAACCTGAACATACAGGGCATTGAAAGGCTTTTGAATTGCCTGCGAAGCCACCACCTAGGCTTAATTTAGAAAGGTCAAATGACATATTATTTCTCCAATCGTTTTATTTTGATTATACCATATTTGAAAGGGGTGAGGAAATGAGACCAAGACGGTATCCATATAGCGGGAAAATAAAAGCTTCAACTATAGAAATAGTCAAGGCTTGGAAAGATGCTTACTCAGACTTTATTGCCAAAACCCAAAATAAGCAAGAAAGCTCTGAGCAGGAATTAGATAATGCTATTTTGAGAGTTCAGATGAATTAAGATAAGGAGGTAGGAACGTGCAAATTTATTTGTATCAACTAAGAAAAGAAAAAGGCATTACACAGAAAGAATTAGCTCAAAAACTTGGAATTTCTGAAACGGCATATCGTCAGAAAGAGAAGGGACAGAGCGCTTTTAAATCAGACGAAATGTTTATTATCGCCGATATTCTAGAAAAAGATATTGGCGAAATTTTTTCAGATCCAAGACCACGAAACGTGGTTATTTAAAAACAAAAAAGCACCTGACAGCAATCAGGCGCATACTTAAATAATTAAAACCATTATATCACAAAAATGCTTGCCCGCATAGTTGAGAGGATGTAGAAAATGGAAGGAATAACGTTAAAATTACGATTAGACGGCGAAAGTGCTGAATTGTTCACGAATCAATTATTGGCCTTTGCTGAAAAGCAGGTCAAGGAGCAGTTAGAGAATGATCGTATGCCAATCAATCAACAGGCTTTGATGAAGAAGTTTGGCTTTACTCATGGCTATATTAAGAAGTTAGAACGTAAAGGATTAAGATTTCGTAAGCAAGGGAAAGATATTATGTACGATGTCAATGATGTTTATGAGATTTTAGAGTTAGAAAAACAAGTACGAAAATTAAGAGCGTGAGGAGAAATAAGATGAATAATAAAAAAGCATACAAACATAAGATGAAGAAAGAGAATAGACCAGGTTTACGAAATTTCTTTGAAAAATATGAACACGAAGATGAAAATCTAAAAAAAATTGTACAAAATTTATCCACCGAGAAATTTAATCCACTTGACAAACCAAACGATTACAACGGTTCATTTGGACATGATTTTATGTCAATAATGTGGGCAACACTGCTTATTGATATTTTAAAAAATCTTAGAAAAGAGGTTTCGTGCTCTGCTAGTGATTTAGATTTAAAACTTGGCTTCACTAAAGGATACCCGATGGCTAGTATTGTAAACACTCAGACAAAACCAACCAAAAAGAATGTAAAAATACTTAGCAAAATCTTTGATAGAATGCATATTCTGTTTCCTGAAGAAACAAAACGAGCAAGAGAAAGAGAAAGCTTAGATAAATACATTGATGTGAATGAAATTTTACAAAGAACATTGTTACTTCATGGATTTAATGAATCCGCTAACGCTCTCAAAAATTATGAGAACGAAATCGATTTAGAACTAGAATCCGATGAACAGACAGAAATAGATAATAGAATTATGTCTAACATCTATGAACTAGTTATAAGTGATACCATCATTCAGTTTAACGAAGATGACACAGTGCTTAGTGTATTGAAGAAAATAAAAGAACAGACAAATTTGAAGTTTGAAGTTTTTGAAACACTAAAAGAAAAAGTTATTTAGGAGAAGGGAAATGACAGAACCAACTTTATCAAGCCAATTGCTTGGCTTATTGACTATCTTTATCGTGGTCTTCATCCTGCTGCTACTTACATCCAAAGATGAAGAAAAGACTGAAGAAAAAACAGCGATTATCATCGAAGAGGCTGAGAATTTTAGAGAAGTTGTACGAAGAAACTTGAAAAATAGCGATAGGAGATTCACATATGACACACAACCTCCTATAGGCCTCGCTTCATCGATTGAGGATGTACCACAAGTTTTTAGAGCATGCATCGAAGATTATGACAGGTTAGCCAGTGACTATCAGGAAGAGGCAAGAAATAATGATTTTCTAAGAAGTCAAAATGCGAATCTTTTGGAAGAAAATGGGCGTTTGCTTTATCAGGAAATGACTATGGATTTCCGTCAGAATCCAAGAAAATGGAGGGCAAAGGCATGACTGTTGGTCGTGACATGAGTGAGATGGAAATACGTGTGTTAAACATGATCATGAATTGCGCTACTTTCGATTTGCCCATTCAAGCGAGTGAAATCCGCTTAGAAACTGGACTGTCGAAGCGTAAGCTGGAAGAGATTATCGAAAGCTTGCGTGTGAATTTTAGGCATCCTATCGTAGCTAAGAAGATGAAGCCAAACGGATACTACTTGCCACGAAGCGAGGAGGAGCGACAAGCTGGGCTTGCGCCTTATCGCAGACAAATCTTGACCGAGCAAAAGAACCTTGCTGCAGTGATGAATGTGGATTTAGAAAAATATTGGGGGAATAGCGCATGAGTGAAATCAAATGGATTAAGATTACAACGGATATTTTTGATGATGAAAAAATCTGCTTGATTGATGCCTTGCCAGATCATGATGCTATTTTAGTTATTTGGTTTAAAATCCTAGCTTTAGCAGGAAAACACAATCGAAATGGCCTTTTGATGATGTCGGACAAGGTTCATTATACTGACGAAATGCTTGCTACTATCTTCAGAAGACCATTAAACACAGTCAGAATGGCTCTTGGGGTATTTGAGCAGTTTGGCATGATAGAAATTATAGACGGGATTATCGCACTTCCAAATTGGGAAAAACATCAAAACATTGATGGTATGGAAAAAATCAAGAAACAAACTAGAAACAGAGTCGCTAAGTACCGAAAAAAACAGAAAAGCCTTGCTTCGGGTGGTAACGTTACATGTAACGTTACAGTAACGAGAGGTAACGCAACAGAAGAAGATAAGAATAAGATAAGAAAAGATAAAGATAAGAATACTACTACTAGTAGTAGAGAAAATATCCTTGAATTATTCCAATCTGAGTTTCGTAGATTACTATCAGGTTTTGAAATTGAAGAAATCAACCATCTTTTAAACGAAAATGATGCTGAGCTAGTGAAGGAAGCATTGAAGACTGCTATCAATTTAGGTAAGCCTAACATCAAATATATTGGTGGAATTTTAAGAAATTGGCAACTGAATCAGGTGACAACAGTTGAACAAGTTCGACAATCAGAAAAGCAATACAAGGAGAAAAAATCAGAACAGGGGGCTAAGGACGAATGGGGATTTTAGAAGTTATCAAGCAATTTGAAGATGAATTTTATCCGATAAGCGATGAAAAGAAGTCATTGCTTGTAAAACAACCTCTTTCTACCGCTACTGCTTGCTTGTCAGATATGGCTAGCTGGAAAGCTTGTGGGGGTAAGATATCATGGTAACTAATGCACTGGAAGAAACGGCTTTGTCTTACCTCAAGAACACTGAACAGCAGGATGAAATTTGCGACAAGCACGGCATTCCATTAATTAAAATTCTCCGGACAAATGATATTGTCTGTCGTTTGTGTGAATCGGAACGGATCCATGCCGATAATCAAATAAAGGTCAATGAGCTGGCTGATGCAGAGCATGAGAGAGAGCGGAAGTTTTATCTTGAGAAATTCTCTCTCTATGATGACGTCCTGAAAAATGCCACTCTTGACAACTTCGACACACCGACCGAAAAAGAGGCGGAAAAGCTAGCTTTTGCAAATAGGATTTGCCAGGAGTGGTCTGAGGGGGCTAGAAATAATGTTGTTTTTCAAGGAGAAGCTGGAACGGGTAAAAGCCATCTTGCCTTTGCGATGATGAAAAAGTTATCCGATGCAACAAAGGAAATTGCTATCTTTATCAATGTTACTGACTTGCTGATGAAAATCAAGGCGGACTTTAGTCAAGAAGAGTTCCTGGTCAATAAAATTGCTAGTGCAAAGTTTTTAGTCTTGGATGATCTTGGTATGGAGAAGGACAGTGAGTGGTCCTTCGGTATTCTTTACAACATTCTCAATAAAAGGGCTAATACGGTTATCACTACAAATCTGACAGCGCAAGAAATTCAGAAACGCTACGGTCGGCCGTTTATGAGTCGGTTGATGAAGGGTGTAGACAATGATCATCTGATGGTATTTAATGACTTGAAAAATAAAAGGAAAGAGTATTTTTAGAGAGGTGAGGGATGAAAGACATACGAATACTAGATGCGTGCTGTGGGTCTAGGATGTTCTGGTTTGATAAACAAGAGCCACACACGATATATATGGATAGACGTGAAGAAGAATTTGAAATTCACAAAAAGAAAATCAATGTTAAACCAGATATTGTCGCAGATTTTCGAGATATGCCATTTGACGACGAAACATTTAATCTTGTTGTATTTGACCCACCTCATCTTCTTTGGGCTGGCCAGAAATCGTTCATGCGTGCACAATATGGTCAACTAGACTTATTGACTTGGAGATTAGACCTACAACAAGGTTTTGAAGAATGTTTCAGAGTATTAAAAAAAGGTGGAACACTTATTTTCAAGTGGTCTGATGCTCAAGTAAATGTTAAGGAAATTTTGGAATTGGTTCCGCATCAACCACTTTTTGGGCAACAGCGTGGGACAACTCACTGGATGGCTTTTATGAAATTTTAGGAGGTATTGATGTTAAATCTTTACTTCGTCTACAACGGGCACTGCAAGTTTTTTCTTGGAAGTTTTAACAATGTGGATGAACTTATCGAACGGATGAAAGACCATCAGTGGGCTTTCTCAGGTATTACTAGACCAAAATTCAAGAAACACATCGGAAAAGACGATGTACGTTTTGACTATGGTGCTATTGATTGCTATTACTTAGCAACAAAATCAACGTGCCGCGAACCACGTTAAAAGCGAGCTAGAATATGCGTCAGACTTGGATGAATGGCGTATAAAGAATTTGCTAGCTCTTGTGTCTTTGAGCCATGAGGGGCAAGAGCTGGATTTTTAGAAAACAAGTCGGAGTTAGTGAAGATGAAGTTTGAAGACTTAAACAAAGCTAGATATATCATTCATTTGATTAAAGAGTACAAATATTTCTTAGAGGTTAAACGCAAGTGCTGGGATGAGCTTAGTATTACAAAGAAAGAGACTAATTATATTCTTAAAACGGCTTATGGATTTCTTTCAAAAGAAATCAAAGCAGATGAGATATTGTCTGGTCTAATCACAGAAACCATCCAGAATCGAATCGAAATGCTAAAGCAAGAACTTGTTGAATTAGGAGTAGAAATGGAGGACTTGGAAGATGAATAAAGAAAAAGTATTTATCGAGGGATATGAAGTTGGTTTTCAAATCGATACATTAGGAACTAGAGAGAAGATAATTCAGTTAGTCAGTGGAGAAACCGTAAGTATAGACGAGAACTTTATTTACAAATCGATTGAACAGGAGAAAGTCACAATCCCACAGGTTGTAGCGGATTGGATTGAATACTGCAAAGTCAGGAAAATTACTTTAGCTCACGCACTCTATCGTTCTGAAGAAGCAAAAAACAAAAGCGTTTATCGTTGGATCTTCGAAAGCTTAGATCACCAAGAAACATTCGCGCTAGCTTGGATTTTCGGCTACAAGATCGAGAAAGAGAAGCGATATATTGTAACTCTGAAATCAAGTGGACAAAAGTTGTACTATCACACTGAAGATGAGGATTATATTTTCTCTAGCTATGATGGAGTATTCTATTCAGAATATCATACTAAAACCGATCTAGAAGAAAATGGCATGAGTTGGGTATTTGATTGCCCTGGTATGGAAATTCAAGAGGTTGAGTGATGTCATGTAGTGAAAGTTTAAAAAAAGAAAAAGAATTGACTGCTACTATTTTAAATCTCAAGATAGAAGTCTTACAAAAGGATGATAAATTGAGCAGTCAATCATTAAGCAACATCAAAAGGCAAGCAAGGGATCTATATGAATGCCTAGTATGGTTGCAGTATGCTGCGGAGGAGGCAGGTAGATGAGTTATGATTTGGAAATCTTAGGAAAAATAGAAAACGGACAATATATCTGCATTGATGAACCTGAGCATTGTTCTCCAACTTATAATCTCGGAAAAATGTTTAGGGCAGCTATGGATTGGGATTTTGAACAAGGTACCATTTACAATGTTGCTCAGATTTTTGAAAACATTCAACGTGGTATAGCTGAATTGGAAAGACAACCTGAAAAGTATGTGCAATATGAACCTGAGAACAAATGGGGGACAGTCAGCAGTGCGTTAGAAGATTTGAGGTCATTGAGAGATTGTATTTTAAGACAAGACATCGATACAAAATACTTATATGTGAGGTGGTAACATGAAACGACCAAAGAGATACCCGTACACACGAAGTCAATGGGTTGAAGAAACCGCTGATTATTATACATATGCAGACGATATTTATTTTACAAGTCATGTTTTAAAAAATAGACTCACTAGAGAAATTAAGAGTAAGGAGATGAAATAGTGATTATCAAGAATTACAAATATGATTATTCAAGTGGCAGAATCTGCTACACAATCGATGTAGAAGGCTATGAACAAGCTATGGAACACACAAAGACAGAGCACGGAAGTGTACAAAGAAATGATATTGATGATTTCTTAAGTATGGTCGAGGAATACGACTTTCAAGAAGCTGAGATGATTGAAGCATTCGTTGACTTTCAAAATGATTTGCTCTTGTATGGAATTGGTTTTGAATTGAGAAATGAGGTGCAGTGATGGAAGAAGTTATTATGGCTACATTGCCTAACAATGAATTAAATCGTTTGATTAAAATTGAAATTGCAGTTGAAAATCTAATCGAAAACGGAATTCTTGATGAAGCTGTTTTCAATGAATATTTGAGAGAAATATAGATTGAGGAGGCCACAGATTGAAACGATTCATAATGGGAAGTTGTATACTGTCACAATTCGTGACTACGGTGTGTTCGTGGTTACGAAGGAAGTCTATGACAATGTGAAAGTTGGGGATGAGGTAAGAATATGAATTACAAAATTAGAATCAATGGAAAAGAAATTGAATATGGCGCACTAGTTGAAAAATCACGTTTTTCAGACGAAGAATGGTCTGCTATTTATGCAGAGATTGCAGAACAAAATTATCCAGAAATCTTTGAAAAAAGAAAATCGGATACTGCATTTATTGACACGCTTGGCGCCTTGACTTCACTAGAAGAACGATACGAAGCATTACTAGAGCTATTGCCACAAGATCAGTTCTCTAGGGCTGGTACTCATCCAAAATGGGTAGCAGATGCAGTCGCACAAAACACCTTGAATAAAGAAGACACGATGCTAGATGTATCGGATTTGATTGGACGATGCGACACTCTCGAAGAATTGAAGAATGAGCTGACAGAGTATTTTGATTTGGAAGAACTGTAGGAGTTATTATGAACACAATAGACAAAGTCAAACAATGGTTTATTGACCGTGACTTAGAAAACGGTGGACGACTAGACAAACAGTCACTCAAACTCAGTGAAGAGTTTGGAGAGTTATGTGCTGGGTATCTCAAGAAGAATGAGAAGCTGACCAAGGATAGTATCGGAGATTGTGCAGTCGTGATTGTCGGTTTAGCCTTGCTCATCAAGGAAGATGTGAATCAGATTTTCAAAGAATCTGATAATATCAAGAGAAAAGATGCAATGGAAAGCTTCATCTCACTTAATGCAAATATTAGTGAGTTTCAACTATCACAAGGGTTTGCTAGTAAGGTATTGTGCAGACATAATCTAGTACGCTCGATCGGTTACCTGAAATCAATCAGCAATGCGCTTGGATATGATTTTGATGAATGCTTTGAACTAGCCTATCAAGAAATCAAAGACCGTAAAGGTCGCTGGATTGACGGAAGTTTCGTGAAAGAGGAGGATTTATAAAATGAAAAAACTAGGTATTGTTTTAGGTGCTGTATTTGTAATCGTTGTATCGCCATTTGTGGTTCAGTATGGTTGGAATGAAATCATCACAACGATTGTCCCAGTTGGTAGAATTACAGTTTGGCAAGCATTAGGAATGGATGCACTACTATCTTTCATCTGGCCTGTATTATCTAGCAAAAAAGAATCTGAATATGATTATTCGTATGCTGTGAAGAGCAGTATTTCGAAAATCATTACATGTGCATTTTTAATTTGGTTGGCTAGTTTGTTTATCTAAGGAGAATTTGAGATGACACCAAAATTCAGAGCTTATGATAGTGGCTCATTAAGTCGTATGTATCAACCAGAAGAAGTGATGGTTGGTGATGGCAATATCTGGATTATTGATGAGGATTCTGTTGCTGGTGAATGGATTGTGAACAATGACATTCACCTCATGCAATCAACAGGACTAGTCGACAAGGAAGGTACAGAAGTTTTTGAAGGCGATATCTTACATCATCAGATACAGACAGAATATACCTTTATTGTCAAATACGACAAAGACAAAGGTCGCTGGTACGGTGATGGTCTAAGTCGTACATATCGGATTGACATTACAAAGGAATTCCTACCGTATTACAAAGTCATTGGGAACATCTACGAAAATCCTGAGCTTTTGGAGGATAAGGAATGAAACCTAAAAAATATCCATATTCAGGAAGAAGAAAAAAGCAAGAAACACTGTCGCCAATATTTTCTGCACGACCGATTTTAAACGAAGTTCCAATTGTAGAAGAAGTTAAGGTTGAGTTCGAAGTTGAAGCTAGTATGGGGCGCATATATCCAGAAACGTTAATACATTTAGATATTTCTGGATACGGAAATAGAGTGCATTCAGTACATCGCTTCCCTGGAACCTTACTGAGTGTCGGTGAGTCAATTCAGTTAAAGATGCTTTTCTATAGAAGGCTTAAAAATTTTACTACAGATCGTTTCTTGACGTTTAGGGAATCTGACTGGAAGCTCTTTATCCGTGACCTTGTCAACGAATTTGTGCATTAAAAAGTTATTGAGGAGATGGAACATGAGAATAAAAACATCAAATGATTCTATTATCAACGTCGATAGCGTGAAGCATAGCGTCAGAATTGAAGGAGTTGAGTTTGGTTCAGATTGTAGCGCTTTAGTATCTAAGAATAAAGACGGAACAGGAACAATTACTCTGATATTTGAAGGGAAAATTATTTAAAATACGCAAGGAGATTTGCAAGATGCAGCTAAGATTGAAAGAACTTAGAGAGGACCTAGAGCTCTCTGTCAAAGATATGGCTAGGGATACGGGTGTTTCACAAAACACAATTCACTTGTACGAACGGGGTGGGTATCCGTCGATTAAGCAAATTGAAATGATTGCTAAAACCTATGATGTAAATCCTGCTTGGTTAGTTGGATGGGTAGATGATGAAATGCAACCTACAATTCAGGTAGTTGAGAAAATCATCTACAAAGAAAGTCCAACAGCAAGACTGCCAGATTATCACAATAACAATAACGACGGTAAGATTATCAAGTGGATCAAAAGTAAAAAATATATGGGAGGTAAGGTTTGGTCAAAAAGAACTTAACAAAGGCACGAAGGGATTATCTCGAGTTTGAACTCGATGATAAATATTTAAAGATTGACAAACTTATCGGTCAACGAAGGCATGAGCTGGAACGATTGTACGAGGTTAAACATCTTACTGTTCCTAGTATCGATGATACTGGTGCTAGTGGAAGTGGAACATTTGTCAACAGGTCAGAGAACTTAGCGGTTGCTTACGCAAGCGATCCTATGATTTTAAGATTAGAAAATCTCCAAAAAGCCATTTCTCAATTACTTGAAAGTCTAGAACCAGATGATAAAAAAATCTTTTATCTTCGCTGGGGGGAACATACTGGCTATGACTGGATTCAAGTTTGGCATATCATGGAGAATGGAGATACAGGGTACTTGTATAGGCACAGTAAGCAAATTTACAGAAGGCGTGAAGTGATTCTCGATACACTATCAAGTTTGCTCTTTATGTAAAGTTGTCACAAAAACATATAGAATTGACAAAAACAATGTGGTAAATTAGTATCATGAAAAATAGCAGAGAGGAAACCTCTGCTTTTTTTTGTGCACTAAAAGGAGGTGAGGATATGTGGTAGTTGTTGAACCAATCAGAAATAGAGATGATGTTCAGCTTATGATTGAATGGCTGACGTTGCATAGCGCAGTCAAAGAGTCAGATAGACAACGCAACCTCACGCTCTTTCTTTCTGGTGTTAATCTGGGATTCCGTATTGGTGATATCGTTAAACTGAAAGTAAAGCACGTTAAAGGCTGGCATGTCCAGATTGTCGATGAAAAGACAGACAAGCCGACTAAGCGAAAGATGCCGAAGAAATTCAAGAATGCTATGAGGCAGTACATCAAAGATAAGAAAGATGAAGACTTCCTCTTCCCAAGTCGAAACGGAAAGCATCAGCACATAAAGCCTAACACAGCTTATAAGATTATCAAAAGAGCTGCTGAAGAAGTCGGTCTAGAAAACATAGCAACTCACTCGATGAGAAAGACATTTGGTTTATTTATGTACGAGCAAACCAAGGATGTCGCTCTGATAATGGATTTACTGAACCACTCAAGCCAGAGTATTTCACTACGATATATCGGCAAAAACCAAGATTCACAAGACCGAGCCATGACTAAGTTTCAGGGCTTTTAATTTTTTTATTTTACTATCAATTCATTGTTTTGAGGTTATGATGATTTCATTTCGCACATACAAGATAAACGCTTGATAAATCTGAGTTAAAACTCATGTAGCGAATTCATTAGAATATGTAAAACAAGGAATTGAGAGGATGAAAATAGCGAGGTTTACTCAGCTAAGAAAGGGGAATATGACATGAATTATTCAAAACCAGTTAAAGATATGACTATATATGTTGAAGTATCCAATGCTCAAGAATATAATGCACTAATCAAAAAAACTATGGAAGCTGCTAAAAATTTAACTGACTGCATAAATGAACTTAACGAATTCGAACTACAAGCTTCTGCATCATTACGATGATGATTCGGGAAGAACGTAGGGAATTTTATAATTCTGGTGAATGGAGAGGACTTCGCAAGCTTGCACTCGAACGAGATCACTACGAATGTGTTTGGTGCAGAGAGGAAGGCAAAGTTACAACAGAGAACCTAGAGGTTGACCACATCAAGGAGCTAGAGTTCTATCCAGAGTTCGCTCTTGACTTAGATAACCTACGAACTCTATGCAAAGAATGTCACAATAAACGTCACGGTCGTTTCCAATTTCGAAAATCTAAAAAAATGATTGAGAAAAATTTTAGAACAGACGAATTTTGGGGATGATAACACCCCCCGGTCAAAAAAATCCAGTGTTTTTAAGGTTTTGGGAACCGGTGGGAGGGGTTAACTGTCCAAATTTTTAACAAAAAATTAAAGGGGGTGGGGGGTAATGGAAGAATACTCGGAAAAAAATGTAAAAGAATTAGAAAATCAGCTACTTTCTAAAATCGGCTATTTTAGTCCTAGAAAAAAGGATGCGGTTCAGTATGAAAAAGTCAATCGCTATATTTATCTTGTGAGGTTACTTTATGAGCTGAAAGCTCGTCTGCATGAGGACGGACTTGTCGTCACTGTCCACAATGGCCAACAAAGATTCCAAAAAGCGAATTCTCTCATCAAGGAAATCAACACAACAAGTAATCAGCTTTTGGCGATTGAGCGATCGTTTGATTTCGAGGTTGAGAATTCTCCTGTTGAGAAGTCTACGTCTGGAAGTGATCTGTTATGATTTCTCATCCGTTGATTGATAACTACATCAAAATGGCCGAGCGTGGAGAAATTGTTGTCAACAAGGAAAGAAAGTTGCTGTTTAAAATCATCAAGGAGAAAATCTATCCTCGTGATGATTTATATTTTGATAATGACCTGATTGAGAAATTCATTCGGTTTACGGAAAAGAACTTTTTCCCTCTAGCAAAATACCAACTTTTCTTAACCCCGTTCATTTTTCTTTTTAGGAAAGAGGACGGGGAGCCACACTTTGACGAGTATCTTTACACTCTTGCTCGTGGAGGTGGTAAGAATGGTTTCATGTCTGCTCGGTCCTCGTTCTTTATCAGTCCTATTTATCCCATCAGAGATTATGATGTGACTATCACTGCTAACTCTGAGAAACAAGGGAAGGTTTCTTTTGAGGAAGTCTATGAGACTATCCAAAGGCGTGGTCTTGAGGACCATTTTTATCTAACTAAAATGTCTATCACAGGTCGAGCAAACAACTCGGTCTTTTCTTTTCGGACGAATAATCCGAAGACTATGGACTCTGCTCGTGATGGCTGTCTTGAGTTTGATGAGATTCACCAGTTTGAAGATGATAAGGCCGTGAAGGTCCAAAGGTCCGGTCTTGGTAAAATTGCTCATGCTCGGACTTTCTACAACGGTACGAATGGATATGTGCGTGAGGGATTTTACGACAAGCTGATAGAGAAGTCTATGCAAATCTTGAATGGAGAGGTTAATGACTTTAGGTTGTTCCCTTTTATCTGCAAGTTAGACAATGCGGATGAAGTGGACGACATGAAGAACTGGCCAAAGGCAAATCCGATGTTGGATGAAAGTACGCCTTACGCTAAAAGGCTGCTTGCTAGAACCAAGGCTGACTATGACGACCTTGAGTTGGAGCCGTCTGGTCGTCAGGAGTTCATGACAAAACGGATGAACCTTCCTGAAGCGGACCTTGAGAAAGATGTAACCTCTCGGGATAAGTTAGTAGCTTGTCTACGGTCTCCTGGTATCGACTTGAAAGGTCGCTCATGTGTCGCTGGGTTTGACTATGCGAGCATTCGAGACTTTGCAAGCGTTGGTTTGCTATTTAAGAATGGGGATGAGTTTATCTGGAAGCAACATTCATTTGCTCGCAAAGCATTCTTGAAAGCTTTCAAGTTAAAAGCTCCTATCCAGGAATGGGCAGAAAGAGGCCTGTTTACGATTGTGGACGGTCCTAGTATTGATCCACGACTTTTGATTGCGAAGCTGGAAGAATGGAGAAATCTTTATCAGATTGAGCTTGTATGCGCCGATGGTTTCAGAATGGACTTATTGAAGCCATTGCTAGAAGATGCTGGATTTGAATATGAGTTCCTACGGAATCCTGGGGCGATTCAATCTAAGGTTGCGCCAATTATCGAAGATGGATTTGCAAATGAGCGTTTTATCTTTGAGGGTGATAACTCTATGATTTGGTATACAGATAATACCTACGTCAAAGAGGACAAGGATGGCAATAAGCGTTTCTTGAAGAAAGAGCCTGTCAGAAGAAAGACAGATGGCTTCCATGCTTTGATAGCTGCTCTCTACAAGCGAGAGCTTGTGCAAGAGTCGAATGTTGGGGAATTCCTTGACATGATCGATAGTTGGGATTTTTAACCTAATAATAAATTTTGGGTGGGTGGTCGGCAGAAAATAAAAGAAAGGAGGAAGTGCATTGGGGTTACTGAATTTATTTAAGCGTGAAGTACCAGAGGTTGGTTTTGAGTTCGAGGATCTTGAGCGGATGTTTGGCAATCTTCAACTAAAAAGTTTAGCGGTTGATAAGTCTGCGGAATTTATCGCTCGGATTTTTGCTAAGTCAGCATTTAAGTATCAAGAAAACGGTAAGGCTAAGTCTTCTGATTGGGACTACTTGCTGAATGTAAGGCCAAACAAAAATGAATCTGCGTCAGACTTTTGGCAAAAGGTCGTATACAGGTTGATTACTAAGAACGAGGTCCTAATCTTTCTTACAACTGATGACCAGTTGCTCGTTGCTGACTCTTATACACGGACTAAATATGCTGTTTATGATGATGTGTTTGAGTTTGTGACTTGTAGAGGTTTCACCTTTGAGAAGCGTTTTCGGATGAGTGAAGTCATTTTCTTACAGTACAACAATAATCGACTGCAAGATTATATTTCTGACTTATTTGCTGATTACGAGAAGTTGCACACTCGTTTGGTCGAGGCCTTGGCTAGGAATAATCAAATCAGAGGAACTCTCAAAACAAAAAACAATGGGAGTTTTAATGAGCAGATGCGTGATAAACTCCAATCATATGCTGATGGTCTCTTTAAATCATTTAGCACCAAGACGATTGCCATTGTTCCAGCTCAAGATGGAATGGAATATTCTGAGCATACGAATACAACAGGAACTTCAAATATTTCTGTTGATGAGTTGAAGAAACTTCGTCGGCAATTTGATGATGAGGTCGCTGACGTCTTAGGGATTCCAACTGCTTTAATCCATGGCGACATGGCCAATATGGAAAATAGCCAAAAAATGTTTAATAGTTATTGCTACCAATCACTTGTTAAGAAAATGAGTGATGGGCTTAATTTCGCCTTGGTATCAAGACGGGAATACGAGCGCAATAATCTATTTGTAATCATTGGCGAAGGTCAGAGAGATAAGTTTGCACTTGCTGGAAGCATTGATAAGCTTATTTCTTCTGGAGCAATGACTCGAAACGAGGTGCGCTCTGAACTTGGCTTAGAATCTGTCCCTGGTGGCGATAAATTCCTCATCACCAAAAACTATCAACTTGGTGAACAGTTAGAGAAAGGAGGTGAGAAAGAAGATGAAAGTAATTCCGATTAAGGGTACGATTGTATCAAACAATGACAGATGGCTTTACGACTGGCTTGAGTGGGATGCAACCGCTCCGAAAGATGTTGTCCTCCCTGAAAGTGGTGAACCAATTGAGGTTCATATCAATTCGGGCGGTGGAGATGTTTATGCTGGTAGTGAAATCTATACTGCTCTGCGCTCGTATCCTGGTGACGTGACCGTGAAGATTGTCGGCATTGCAGCAAGCGCAGCAAGCGTGATTGCAATGGCAGGAGATACGGTTGAAATCAGTCCGACTGCCCAAATCATGATCCATAATGTTTCAACGCAAGTAAACGGGGACCATAACACTCTGCTTCATGAGGCTGGGGTACTAGAAGGGTTTAACAAGTCTATCGCTAGCGCTTATGTCCATAAGACTGGCAAGGCACTTGATGACCTGCTTGGATTGATGAACAAGACTACCTGGTTTGATGCTGAGTCAGCTTTGAATCATGGATTTGTAGACAAGATTATGTTTACAAATGAAGTCGCTCCGACTCTGGTAGCGAGTGAAACTCCTATGATTCCAAGTAATTTTATTGAGAAAATGAGGTCAGCAATGGCACCGGATATCGATAAAATCGCTGAGTTGGTGGCTGATAAGCTAGAAGCTCGACAAATTGAAATAGAGGCTTTCAAAAATAGCGAATTTCTACAGAAAAAATTCAATTTTCCAGAAAGTCCAGAAAATAACACAGACAAGGCTGTTCCTAAAGGGTTCGGTCTTTTTATGTTTTAAGAAAGGAAAAAACAGAATGACAATGCAATTATCTAACCAATTTGAAAAACAACGTCAGGCATTTTTGGATGCTGTTGCAAATGGTGCTCCTCAAGAAGAACAAGCGAAACTATACAACGACATGATCGAGTCCATGACCAATGAAATGATGGCTCAAGCTCGTGATGCTGCTCGTGAAGAAGTTTCAACCTTGAATCCTTACGATGCTAAGCTGACCGCTGAAGCTCGTGAATTCTTCAATAATATTGATAAAACTGCACCTAAGGGAGTTGAAAAACTCTTCCCACAAGAAACAATCGACCGTATCTTTGAAGATATGGTTATGGCACGTCCACTCCTTCAACATATCGGCCTTAAAAATGCTGGTATCCGTTTGAAATTCCTCAAATCAGAGCAAACTGGTCAAGCTGTTTGGGGTAAAATCAATTCAGAAATCGAAGGACAACTTAAACAAGAATTCAACGATGAAGAAGCAATTCAACACAAATTGACTGCTTTCGTTGTAATTCCAAAAGATGCCGAAAAATTTGGTCCAGCTTGGTTGCAAAAATTTGTTTCTGCACAAATTACAGAAGCCTTTGCCGCTGCCCTTGAAGCTGCTTTCTTGAACGGCGATGGAGACAACAAACCTATCGGTCTTTCTCGTACTCTCTCAGGGACTGTTGAAAGCAATAAGACAACTTATGCTGAAAAAACAGCTCAAACTGCTAAGTTGACTTTTGCTGACTCAGCAACCGTAGTCAAAGAATTGACAAATGTTTACAAACATCACTCTGTAAAAGCGGACGGAACAACTCCAGTTGCAGTAGAAGGCAACCTTGTGATGGTTGTTAACCCAGCTGATGCTTGGGATGTAAAGAAACAATACACTTCGTTGAATGCTCAAGGAGTTTATATCACTGCGATGCCATTTAACCTTATCTTGGTTGAATCCGTGGCGCAGACTGCTGGTAAAGTCACCACATTTGTCAAAGGTCGTTATGATGCCTTTGTCGGTGGCGGTATTTCATTCGGTCGCTACACAGAAACCTATGCTTTGGAAGATTTGAACCTCTACACTGCTAAGCAATTTGCTTATGGTAAGGCTCACGATGAAAAGACTGCAGCAGTCTGGACTCTACAACTTCCTCAAGCCTAATCTAGGAGTTGAACCATGACTCCAAAAGAACAACTTCATCCACTCCTTAAATCTTTCAAGGAGCGGATGAGGATTTTTCATACTGGAGAGGATAACAACCTCTCAAAAATGTTGGAAAGTTCTGAATTAGCCATCCTCAGTCTGGTCGGTAGCAAGGACTCTGCTGATCCACGAGTGAGGGAGCTTATTTTAGAACGTGCTCGTTATGTCTACAATGATCAAGTTGAATTTTTCTACGGGAACTTTCAAGGGGATTTGATGGCATTATCACTAGAAAATTACAAATTGGAGGAAAAACATGATTAAGGTTTTAAAAGGCTTTTATGACCTCAAAGAAGGGGTATATCGTTCTACTGGCCAAGAGTTTGAAGCGACAAAAGAGCGCTTTGATGAAATCGATGGAGCGCTTCCTGGCTTTGTTGAATGGACAGAAAAACAATCAGAAGTAACAATGTCTGATGTCCTATCAGACTAATCGCCCTAGCTATCGATATAAAAAGCCTGAGGCTCAAAATGGAGACCTGAGAACCCCCTTGACTTTCTATACTTCTAAAGTCGAGGAGGGGCTTCATGGTCGCGATGTGTCTCATGAGAAGGCTTTTTTTACGATGGGCCAAGTTTACTCCCCTAGTTTCAAAGACATAGAGATTGCAACTGGTAAGTCTATGCAAGCTAAGATGACTTTGAAAATTCGAGATCCTTTGTCTGATTATCAGCCAAAGAATGAGCATTTTGTCGAAGTTGGCGATATTCGTTTAGGTGGCAAGAAATGGCAAATTATCGATGTTCGTCCTGATTTTGACAATCGGGATTTTTTGATAGTTGTTATTGGTGGTGGTCAAGATGTCTAGCGGAGCAGAATTGAAAGGTTTTGACGATGTTTTGAGAAACATCGAGGTGCGCCTTGGTGATAACAAGGTCAAACGTGCTACGAGTCGAGCCTTGAAGGCAGTCGCAAACGAGACTCTAGAAGAGTTCAAAGGTGCTCTACAGGTCTACAAAGATACTGGAGAAACCATTGAAAGTGCTACTACTGGACGTGTGACGGGTCTTGCTGCTGGCGTCCCTGTTGTGAAAATTGGTTTTGGTGAAGGCTCTCGTTGGCGCTTAGTTCACTTGAATGAGTTTGGGTATGGTAAGAATCCGCATCCAAGGGGGTTCGGTGTCATCAGACGGTTTTCAGAGGCTCATGCTAAAACATACAAATACAGAATGGCTAGCCATTTGAAGATAGGAGGGTTTTAGATGGTCAAAGATAAGTTAAATGAACTCTATGAGGCTTTGAAAAAAGATGAGACTTTAGCTGGAATCAGTATCAAATCTTTTAATCGTCCAGACACGCTACCAAGCAATGAGACAAGTATCGTCATTAGACCAGTTGGTCCGCCGATGCAGACGGCTCATGGTAGTAATACGAGCCTGGCTAAGACATTTCTCTATCAGGTCAATGTAGAGTCTAAAAACTACATGGAGTGTAAAGAACTCCAAAGAAAAATTGAAAAGATTATGGAAGACCAGGGATTTTATCAAACCGTTGGTGGTTTGGATGAATGGATTCCAGAAATCAAACGCTATGTAGATGCTCGAACCTACAAGGGTAAGAGTGCTCTATATGAAGAATACTAAATTAAAGAAAGAGGTGCTATAAATGGCATTAGTTGGTTTTAAACGCATGACAATTCGTGTGTTGGATGGGGAAGCTACTCCAACACTTGGGAAAAACCTTTTCGTGGTAGAAGGTAAAACCGGTGAGGGTGCGACTCGTACCGCTAAGATTACAGGGCTTTCAAGTGAACCTGTTAAAACTTACGGAAGTGATGTCGCTTATTTCACATCAAAACGTGGTGTAGGCGATGTGAAGATGGAAATGACAGCAGTTGACATTCCTCACATGGTCCTTGCAAAAATCCTTGGACATGCAGTTAAGGACGAAATCATTTATATTGGTGAGGATAGCGATGCTCCACTTTGTTCAGTTATGCTTGAATCTAAAACAGCAAACGGCACGAAAGCGCAAGTCGGTTTCTTCAAAGGTAGCTTCTCAATGGATGCTGAAGAACTTGAAACTCAGAAAGAGAAGCAAGAGGAGCTTCCAGACGATAACTTGAGTTTTTCAGCCATCGCAAGTGATGATGAAGAAACCAAAGGTAATTACTATGGTAAGTACATTGGTAATGACGAAGAAAAAATCAAGAAACTCAAAGGTCAATTTAAAATGGTTGCTGCAGGGTAGGAAGAGGGCGCAAGCTCTCTTTTTATCTTTTTTCTAGAAAGGAAAGTATATGGCTAAGGTTAAATTTTTAATTAAAAATGAGAAAGGTCAAGATGTTCAAAAGACAAGTAAGGAAATTACTACTAAGGACTATCGTGACTACCTGATTCTCAATGAAGCACTATCTTCTGACTTGTCCGAAGTTGAAAAGCTAGACAAGCAATTGGAATTCATTGCCTCATTATTTGAAGATTTGGAAGTGGAAGAACTTTTGAAATACACAGATATGGCGGATATTTTTGCGGTATTTGCAGACATTTACTCTCATTTGGTGGGTGATGTTGACCCAAAGGAGAAAAAATAAAGCCAAGTGAAGCACTGAAACGGTTTTATGGTTTTGTCAAACAAGCTACTGAAGGACCTTATGGCATGAGTATCCGTGATGTCATGAATACGAGCTGGGAGGACCTGATGGGCGTTCTTGGTGAAACTGAATCTGCTAAAGCTGAGGAAGTCATGGATCTTGCTGACTTTCTAGAAACGATTTAAAAAGGAGGATTTGAATGGCAGGTGGAACGCCGTTAGGTCAAATGTATATCGAGCTAGGGCTGGACGTGTCGAAGTTCAATCCTACTCTAAACGGTGCTAAGAATGCGGTTAAATACTTTCAAAGCAATGTTAAGGCGCTAGACAGCTCCCTTAAAAACAATGGGAAAAACACAGACTTGCTTCAAGCTAAGTACAAGACACTTGGCCAAGCGATTGAAGCGCAAAGAAAAGTCTTGGACCAGATGAAGAAAAGTTTTGATACTCTCGAACCTGGTACAGCTAAGTTCGACAAGGCTGCTGCTGAGATTGAACGTGAGAATGCTAAGTTGGCAGCTATGGAAGGTCAACTCCGTAACGTGCAACAAGCTTTGATTGCAGTTGGTAAGGAGAATAGCTTTGCGAACCGTATCAATAAATTTGGGGACGGGCTTATCAAAAGTGGCGATAAAATCAAGACTTTTGGTGATAACGTTTCGAGCTTGGGAGGTAAGCTGACTACTGGCTTGACTCTTCCTTTGGTTGCGAGCGTTGGTATGGTCACGAAAGCAGCTGTTGACTATGAATCTGCTTTTGCAGGTGTGAAGAAGACAGTAGATGAGACTGCAACCGTATCCTACAAAAACCTATCTGATGGCATTCGTCAGATGGCTAAAGAATTGCCAGCTAGTGCGGTGGAAATCGCAAATGTAGCAGAAGTTGCTGGTCAGTTAGGTATCAAAGCAGAGGATATCCTTACCTTCTCTCGAACCATGATTGACATGGGAGAATCAACGAACTTGAGTGCAGAAGAAGCGGCGACAGCCATTGCCAAGATTGCAAATATCCTCGGTCTAACATCGGACGAATATGGAAGGTTTGGGGCATCTGTTGTTGATTTGGGTAACAACTTTGCAACAACTGAGCGTGACATCGTTGAAATGACCAACCGTTTGGCGGCTGGTGGTAAGTTGGCTGGTCTAACTGCTCCGGATATCCTTGGTCTTGCTACTGCGATGAGTTCGGTTGGTATTGAGGCTGAGGCTGGTGGTACCGCTATGACTCAAACTTTGACGGCTATTGGTAATGCTGTTTCATTGACAGGTAAGGGAGCAGCAGATGACTTGAACCTCATCGCCAAAACTGCTGGAATGACCTCAGAGGAGTTTCAACAGGCTTGGAAAGAGAAACCGGTCGTTGCCTTGCAATCCTTTATCAAAGGGCTCAAGGATGCACAAGAAAAAGGCGTGAACATGAACGCTATCTTGGCACAACTTGGAATGACGGGTATCCGACAAAGTAACATGCTGAAATCCTTGGCTCTAGCATCTGATAAAATGGGAGATGCTGTTGATCGTTCAAATAAGGCTTGGAAAGAGAATACTGCTCTGACCAATGAAGCCAATAAGCGATATGAGACAACAGAGTCACAATTGAAGATGTTCAAGAACCAGGTAACTGACTTGGCTATTGAGTTTGGCGGGCCTCTTCTGAAGGCTCTACGTGAAGGTCTAACGGCTGCAAAACCTTGGATTGACACCTTGGCTAAAATGGCTAAACAGTTCAGCTCCATGTCCGAAGAGCAACAAAGAAACGTTCTTAAGTGGGGTGCATTAACTGTAGGAGCTGGTCCAGCTTTAAGCATCCTAGGGAAAGGTTTTGGAATTATCGGAAATCTTACAAAAGCACTCGGCTGGCTTACTAAAGGGACTGGTAAAGCAGTCGGTGGTATGTCTCTAATGCTCAAGACTTTCCAAGCTTTTAGAACAACCGGGAATCTATCATCTGCCTTTAAATTGGCATCTGGTGGAGCAGTTGCGCTTGGAAATGCGACTGCATCAGCATCAACTTCAACAGGGCTTCTAACAACATCAATGGGGACGCTTGCGAATCCTCTTGGTTTAATAGTCGGAGGTCTTGGTCTTACTACCGCCGCACTTGTTTATCTTGGAAACGAGAAAGACAAGGCTCGCATCAAGACTGAAGAGTTCGGTTCTCAGTTGAGCGATACTGCTCGTGGAGAATTGCGAAGTTTTCAAAAGACTGTTGATGAAACCAGTACGGCTGTTGCAAACTTCGGTACTCATGCTGGAGATGCCGATAAGGTCTCCGGAGCCTTTAAAAAGCTCTATGAAGAAATAGCTACTGCTGCAGATAAGACCAACAAACGAATGGAAGAGTTGGGCGCTAAGTGGGGCCTTAGTGAGAACGATATTGCCAAAGCCAAGGAAAGAAATGGTCAGGTCGTCTCTAACACTGAGGCTATGATGAATCAAATTAATGAGATTTATCAACGTCATAACGGAGATGCGAGCAAGTTCTCTCAAGAGGAGAAAGAAATCATCCTGAACAATCAGAATGAGATGATTAAGGCAAAACTCTCGATGATGGACTTGTCAGCTGAGCAACAGAAGGCAGCTTTACAAGCTTTGAATGGCGATGTCAGAAGTCTGAATGAAACGCAATTGAAGCATACTAAAGATGTTTTGAAACAAGCGCTTGATGAGGAAAAGAAACTCTACGAGAACTCAAAAAGTGAGCTGAAAGAGTTGTTAGACGGAAAGGCTATCGATCAAGAAACTTACAACAAGAAATTGCAAACTCTAGAAGCAAACCACACTCAAACGATGGAAGCTCTGGGAAGTAAGTATTACCAGGTCATGCAAAATCTCGATGCAAAGGTGAAAGCTCGAACTGGGCAAAGTTGGAACTATTGGGAAGAAGCCAAGAAAGTTCTGGAGGAGTACGGCCTATCCTATGAAGAAATAGGAAAGAAAGCTGCTGAAGCTTCTCAAAAGGTAGGTAATTCACACAGCATCCTTGCCAATTACACCAGTGAGATGAGCAAGGAAGTGAAAGAGGCTAACGATGCCTGGTCATTGTTAGTCGGTAACATTGATAAGAATGGAAATTTCCAAGTTAAATCTAATGTTAAGGAAGTCATCGGAGAGGCTGCCAAATCTGCTGAAGGTTGGGAACAATTGCAGTTTATAGCTAAAACTGCGGATATCAACTCAAATGCTCGTGTGACTATTGCTGAGGCTCTTGTCGAATCTGGTAAATGGAAAGACATGACTCTCGAAGAGAAACAAGTGATTGTCAAGAACCAAGCTGGGCTACAAGCTATCTTTGATAGTGAAACTCATCTTAAAACATGGAACAGCATGCCAGCGGAAGTCAAAGAACTTCTCATGAAGAATACAGACATCATGAACAAGGCGGAGGAAGCCTCAAAGGCTCTGTCTAACTATGAAGCTCTGAAACCAAAACAGAAGGAGTTGCTGGCCAATGATGAAAGTGTCCGAAAAGCAGTCGCTCGGTCAACTGATACTCTGACGACCTGGAATGCGACCACACCGTTTACAAAAGATTTGAAAGCTGATCCTACGAATGTTTTGAACAACGGTCAGTTATCTATTGATAAGATTACGGCTTGGAATTTTGCATCTGCTGAGACTAAGTCTCTGGATGCGGTGGATAATACGAGCGCAGCTGTCGGAAGTGCGATTTTGAGTGTTAATTCACCCAAACAAGAATCTCCTATCAACTTGTTTGCTGCTGACCAAACGGGCGGTGTACGAAATGAGACGAGCGGTGCTATAAATGCTATCAAGCAATATGATCCAGTGAATATCCTTGCCAAGAATGGTACTAATGACACTGTCAGCGAGGTCAAAAGTGGTGTCAATGGTATCCAAGACAAAACGGTCACTATCAACGCTCGAGACAATGCTTCTGGCGTTCTTTCAGGTATTAAGAGCTGGATTGACAGTGTTACTGGTAATTTCTTTACGAATATCTTTGCGAGCAAGCACGCTCACGGGACCAACTATCACCCTGGTGGGCTTGCTATCGTCAACGACCAAAGAAATAGCAACTATAAGGAAATGGTCACTCTTCCAAATGGTAGGAGTTTCATTCCTCAAGGCAGAGATGTCTTGCTTCCTCTTCCGAGAGGTTCTAAAGTCTTGCGAGCTGATAAGACTAGACGTTTGATGCGTGAGATGGGTGTTCCTAAATATGCCTCCGGTATCGGTATCCCGAGTGATGCAAAATTCCTTCGTGAAATGGAACAAGCTCAACGCAATATCACTATTCAAACTACAAGTATTCAAAAAGGGCAAGATACTGATAAAGTCGTGTCTGAGATGAGGATTCTGAGAGCAAGTTTAGAAAAATTGCTTACTGCTATCCTTAACAAGGACACAAATGCTTATCTGGACAGCTCAAAAGTTACGGATATTGTTACTAAAACTCAGAAAGAGCGTGAGAAAATGCTACTAAGAATGAAAGGGGTGATTGAATGAGCGAAGTGACTATGCGTTTTAATAAAACAGATTTACGAGAGCTTATTGAAATTCATGACATCCAACGTGATGTCGGGAACAATCGCTCTATCTCTATTGATCATGCCCCAAGAATTGGCGTGAATATCCAGCAACAAACGATTGATGCAAAATATATCAAGGTGGACTTCTCTATCTGGTCCAAAGACAGAAATACCCTCAAGCACAAGCTTGCGGGTATTTTTAATGTTGATAGTCCTAAAGAGTTGACCTTTTCAGATGAGCCAGACAAGTATTATCTGGCCATGGTAATTGATGATATCTCTATGCAGGAGGCAAGTGGGAGACGTTCAAACGGGTCTATTAAGTTCATCATTCCTGATGGTGTGGCTCATAGTTCAGCCTATAAGCGATTTGATAGTGATAAAAACGCAACTAGCGGAGCAGGAAAGATGGTGTTTGATCTTACAAACAATGGCACAGAGAGCGCATTTCCAATAGTTAAAGTCAAACATAATGCTGAGAATGGGTATATCGGCCTGGTTAATCAAAATGGAACCTTAGAAATTGGGAACCGTGAAGAAGCCGATACTGAGCCATCGCAAAAATCAGAAATCTTACTTGATTTTAGAGGTGAAAAAATCACAAATGGACTGGCTAGCGCAGCAAAGAACCAAGCCATCACAAATGACCGGACAGAGTATATTGTCGGAACAGCTGAAATGATTAATCTTTGGGGACGTACACACGTTAGATTGAAAGATTTACGAGGTGAAACTAAATTACACAACTACGCCACTAGCTTGACTTGGGCAATTCCCAATGATAGCACAGGCAGCACTGGGTCCCTGAATGATTATTTTTGGTGGAGACAAGTTTTTTGGTCCGAAGCTAATAATCAATATGGATTCATCAAGGTGACAGTATCAGATGAGGCGGGCCAATTTTTGTATGGTGTTGAGACCTTCAAACGGTCGCTAGGTTCTGAATGTGAGTTCAACTTTTTAGCTAGCGATGGTCAAGGTGGATATAGAATTCTAAAGCGATGGAATTTTGATGGAACTACAACGGGAGATATCAATCCTTTTAGTGTGGCAAAAGGGTGGTCAGATTTAAAACGGAATGATGGCAAGGTACAAGTTTTTTATCAAGGATCATACTCTACTTTTATCATTCCAGAAATCGAGGGTAAAAAGTCCGTAAAAATTCACATTACAATCGGAGCGTACAGAGACAATCCAATCGTCTCTCACATGTATCTAGATGAATTGTACTACCGTAAAGATTTTGTCCCAACAACGAATGACATCCCCAATCGTTTTCCAATTGGATCGAATGTTCTAATCAATAGCGAGGATGACACGGTCTATATCGATGGAATAGCAAAAGCAAGCGAGGTTGTAGACGGCTCTCAATGGCTCTCTATCCCTCCAGGTAATTCAAAATTAGAGTTATATTTCTCTAGTTTTATCAAAAAACATCCGACAGTAACAATTGAATTTGAAGAAAGGTGGCTATAATGCTTTTAACGATTCACGATGCAACCTTGCAAAAGGTTGCTTTTGTTGATAATAGTAAGCAGAACACGCTTAATTATTATAACGATACATGGTCAAGAGACATGCCAACAGGAGCTTCAACTTTCGAGTTTACAGTCTTTAAGAAAGCAATTCAATCAGATACAGCTTCATCAAAGGCCTACCATCATCTAAACGAACGTGGTTGGGTGTCATTCCGACACAATGGACGTACCTACCTTTTTAATGTGATGTCAGTGGAGGAAAATGAGCAGACAATCAAATGCTATTGTGAGAATCTCAATCTTGAATTGATCAATGAGTTAGTAAATCCTTACAAAGCAACGAGAGCAATGACTTTTGCAGAATATTGCAAAGAGATGGCTTTATTGAACTATGCTCATCTCACTATTGGAATTAACGAGATTTCAGACCAGCAACGCACCCTTGAGTGGACGACGCAAGAAACAAAACTTGCTCGCTTGCTTAATCTTGCGAAACAATTCAATGCTGAGATTGAATTTGACACACAATTAAAAGCAGATAGCACGCTTAAGAACTTTACTGTAAATATATATCACGAACACGACGATACACATCAAGGGGTCGGTCGTATCAGGAATGATGTAGTTTTAAAATATGGTAAAAATATTAGTTCTATCACCCGAAAAGTGGACAAAACGGGTATTTTCAATACAATTCGCCCGACCGGAAAAATGCCGACTGTGGAAGTCGAAGAAAGTGGAGAACGTCATCTATCTAGTCAGAGAGTGAAAAATGCGGATGGTTCGACAACCGAAACGATCATTCGCACAGCATCTGACGGGACAAAGAGTAAGACTATTGTCCACACGAAAGTCACAAAACTGGCTGATAAAACACGCATTACAACGACCACCACAACTCGTTCAGATGGCTCTATTGAACAGACTGTGACGACTAGTAAGAAAGGCGGACCATCTAATACTGAGAAACGAATCATCAAACCTCCCAAGAAAAAAGAGAAAGAAACAGAGCCTGAAAAAGAGGTTCTGACTATTGAAAACTTGGGAGATTGGTCTATCAAAAACGAGAAAGGAGAATTAGAGTTTTACCAAAGAGGGCAACAACTGTATGCACCGTTGTCCATGCAACTCTATCCCTCGACTTTCACTTCAGCAACAGCTGAGGACCAGTGGACAAGACGAGACTTCGACTTTGACACAGACGAGCCAAACGAGTTGAGACGGCTTGCTTACCTGAAATTAAAGCAGCATTGCTACCCTGCTATAACCTATGAAGTAGATGGCTTTGTGGACGTAGAAATCGGGGACACGGTCCAGATTTATGATGATGGTTTTAGTCCAGCTTTAATAGTAAAAGCACGAGTTACCGAACAGAAAATCAGCTTTACAAACCCGGCAAGTAATAAGACTACTTTTGCGAATTTTAAGGCCCTCGAAAATAAGCTATCAGATGGCATTCAGGCTGCCTTTGAGCGACTTTTCGAAGAATCCAAGCCCTACACTATCAAGATAGCCACTGATAACGGCATAGCTTTCAAGAACAGCCAAGGCCAGACCATTGTGACCCCTACTTTAATGCGAGGGAACAAAGTCATCAATAGCGGATGGCGCTGGGTGGTGGATGGTGTAATCAAAGCTACAAGTCCTAGTTACACTGTCCGAGCCTCTGACATCAGCCAAAAGATGGTTTTGACAGTCTCGGCGTGGATTGATAACAAAGAGGTAGCCTCTGAGCAGTTGACTCTTATCAATACGTCTGATGGTCTCCAAGGTCAAAAAGGGGACGCAGGACCGAAAGGAGATCCTGGTCCTAAAGGTGACCGAGGAGAGAAAGGAGACCGTGGGGAACGTGGGCTACAAGGACTCCAAGGCTTGCAGGGTCCAAAAGGTGACCAAGGCCTCCCTGGACCTAAAGGAGCTGACGGACGTACACAGTACACTCACATTGCCTACGCTGACACTGTTTCAGGTAGTGGATTTAGCCAGACTAACGATGACAAGGCCTATGTAGGCGTCTATGTTGATTTCAACTCAACTGACAGCGTCAATCCTGCTGACTATCGCTGGACGAGGTGGCGTGGTCGTGATGGCGCTGATGGTCTACCAGGTAAACCTGGAGCAGATGGAAGAACACCTTACGTTCACTTTGCTTATTCTGACAATGAGGATGGTTCTGGTTTGACACTGACAGATAACGGACAGCGTTATTTTGGCCATTATTCAGATTATGAGAAACCTGATAGCTCAGATAAAACTAAGTACAAATGGGTTGATCGTTGGGCTAAAGTTGAGGTTGGTGGAAGAAATCTCTTTCTTAATTCACTATTCAAACGTAGCCTAAGAGAACGATACTCAACTTACTTTTTAGATGATAGTCAGGAGCAAACGCAAGGACAGCTCACTTTGAGCATAGATACTACTAGCAAATTCAGAGGAGCTAATACTTTGAAAATTGTATCTACTTATAGTGGCAAAGCGACTAATCAAAAAGTTACGTTTAGAACCGGTGGGGATACACGTTTGGGCACCGCTGACGAGATGAAAAATAAATCTGTTCGTTTTAGTTTTTGGGCAAAATCTACTGTCAATAATACGAATTTTCAAGCTAGAGCAGGGTATAGGAATACTATACAAGGTGTCTCGCTGACTACGGATTGGAAATTTTATGACATTGAGTTGACGAAAAAAGAAAACTCAAATGCTACAAGCGAGTTGATTTTACACATTTTCACCGCTGCAACCGTCTGGATTGCCTTTCCAAAAGTAGAGATAGGAACAGTCTCCACAGACTTTTCAGAAGCTCCCGAGGATGTGCAAGCGGACATCAACTCTAAAGCCGACCAGGGGCTGACTCAGGAGCAACTCAATGCGCTCAATGAGAAAGCTGGAATTATCCAGGCTGAGCTTGAGGCCAAGGCTAGCGCTGATACGCTTGATAATTGGATAAAGGCTTACAAGGATTTTGTCAAGTCCAATGAGACAGCTAGAGCACAAGCTGAGAAAGATTTGATTTCAGCTAGTCAGCGTGTTTCTAATATCGCTAAGGACCTTGGGGAACTGTCTGACCGTTGGAATTTCATCGATACCTATATGAGTTCCTCAAATGAGGGGCTTGTGATCGGTAAGAATGATGGTAGCTCTAGCATGATGTTTAACCCAAACGGACGAATTTCAATGTTTAGCGCTGGTGTCGAGGTCATGTATATTTCTCAGGGTGTCATCCACATTGAGAATGGTATTTTCTCTAAGACTATCCAAATTGGACGATTTAGAGAAGAGCAGTATCATATTAACCCTGACATGAACGTCATTCGTTATGTAGGATAGAAAGGAGCGAAATGCCAAGATTTAGTAATTCAAGTAACAGCTTATATTTGAATGTGTATATTGATGAAGCTTCAACTGATGTTTCAGCTAATACTTCAACCATCAACTGGCAGTTGACAGTTAGTCGTTATACGTACTATCACACGTTCAATAAGCAGGGAGACAGTACGTTGTCTCTAACTTTAGACGGCCAAAATGTGCACTCCAGTAATCCAGTTTGGGAAGTTTGGGACGGCGAGGTCACTCTCGCTAGCGGTTCAAGCACTATCTCACACAATTCAGACGGCCGGAAGACGCTGCCGTTCTCATGTACGTTCAATCCGAATAATGGACTGCATGAGACTATCACAGTTTCAGGAAATCTCGGTCTGACTGCTATCCCACGCTCTAGCTCTGTAAGTGTGAGCGCTGGGGTGATTGGTAGTGCGATTACTATCAACATCAATCGTCAGAGCTCCAGCTTTAAGCACACAGTGCGCTATGCATGGGCTGGCAAGTCAGGAACGATTGCAACGAATGTAGACACATCCACAACGTGGACGCTCCCTCTTGACTTTGCAAACGACATTCCAAACTCAGCGAGTGGGACAGGGACTGTCTACGTAGATACCTATTCAGGCTCTACTAAGACAGGAACACAGTCCACTACATTTACGGCAAGCGTACCAGCAAATGTCAAGCCCACTTTTACAGGGGTCTCATTGTCAGACTTGAATGGTGCTGCTCAAAATCTCATCCCAAGCGGGAACACGTTCATTCAGGTAATCTCTAACATCAAAGTAGCATTTAATGGAGCAGTCGGTTCCTACGGCTCATCCATCACTGGATACTATGCTGAAATTATCGGCAAAAACCAGTCTACAAGCTCTAATGGCGGAAGTCTGGGCATTATGAATTATCACGGCACCATCAAAATCAGAGCGAGCGTGTCTGACAGCCGTGGCCGTTGGTCTGATACTAGAGAGGTATCCGTGACTGTGCTTGAGTACTTTGCTCCTGCTCTTAGCTTTAGCATAGCTAGAACAGGCTCAACCTCTAGCACCTTGACGGTCACACGAAATGCCAAAATCGCCACTCTGACTGTCTCAGGCAGTCAAAAGAACTCAATGACCTTGACATTCAAGGTTGCTCGGCTTGGGACTACTAATTTTCAAGTGGACACAGGACCAGCAACTGGATCCTGGACAAGTATCTCAAATCTAGTAAACTCTCAGGCTAATCTAGCAGGCAATTATCTAGCTAATCAGTCGTGGGTTGTCATCGGCACGTTAGAGGACAAATTCACTCGTACTGATTTCATGGTCAACGTGCCTACAGAGAGCGTAGTCTTGTCTTACGATCGGTCAGGAGTTGGGGTCAATAAAATCCGTGAGCAGGGTGCTTTGGATGTTAAGGGCAACATCTACGCAGACAACAAGCCAATTCAACAATATCAGCTGACTGCTAATAATGGAGGTCTAGGTAGAGGTAGCACTCAATGGGATGATATTTGGAATAAGCAAGCTACAGAATTTGGTTGGAGATCTGGCAAATACGATGACAACCCAACAGGAAAAAACGGCGAGTGGGGCCTGTATCAAAATTTTTGGCTTGATAGCTGGAAAGGTGTCCAATTTTTTACTTCAATAGGGACAGGACGTGTATTTGTTAGAGTCTATAATAACGCCAATAAATGGGCTCCAATGCAATGGAAAGAGATTGCTACAAAAGATGACTTGCAGAAAATTGCTACAAGAAAGATTGAGTTAGGCTGGTTCATTAACGGTAACGTAACAAGAAATGGCAATCTTGTCACAATTTCAACTGAAAGAAAAATCACAAATATCAACACAGTTTCAGATTATCGAGAGGTCAAAGAAACAATACCTACTGGATTTAGACCAGCTCAAGAGGTTAACTTTATCTTACAAGGATTGTCTGATTCAACAGTAACTGGAACGGCTATCTTACACCTTGCCTCAGATGGTAAAATCCGTCTGACAAGTAAATCACCAGGAAATAAATACTGGACAGGCACAATAACTTATATTACAAATGACCCTTACCCTTAATAAATGAAAGGAGAAAGTATGAAATTAGAGTACGGGACAAAGTCCCAAGAATTTGATGCAAGCGGAAAAGAATTCGCTACAAAGGTCACATTAGTCAATGCAGACGGCGCTATCGTGCCTATCTTGCTACCGGCTGATAAAATCAGCTTGTCTAATACCGAGCTTTTTGAACTCGCCCTGGAAGCTCTCTATCAAGAAAATTTCCCAAACCGTGCTGAAAACGAGAAATTCAACAAGGTAAATGAGCAAATCCAGAAAAACCAAGAGAGCATGACAAGGGTCGAGCAGGCTGCAACCGATAATAAGGAAAACCTTGATATGGTCTCAGCTATCACAGAGGTCTTGATTGCTTTGGCAGTATCTCAAAACGGAGGAATGCCTACTCATGCTTACAACAAGGTAGCTGGGTTCATCAAGTCGCTTGTCAAGAGCACTCGCTATGTAAATGGTGACATCATTGCCATGCCCTATCCATTTGATACGAATCCAAAATGGCCAAAGGGTACGCTGACCATTTTCAAGTTCCAGATGCAGGTCACAGAGGGCTACACATGGAAAGAACAGTCGCTTGCTGAAATGCTACAGCAAGGTGTGCTTACCGTGGTCATGCCACGTATCGATTAGAAGGAGGTTGTATGCCAGGATATGAACGACTAATCGTGCAAATCTTTCTTTCTCTAATTCCTGTGATTGGACTTTATTTTTCAATGAAAGATAAAGCAACCAAACAAGAGAACCGTCTCACTATTTTAGAAAAAGATATTGAGAACTTGCATGAATTTAAAACATCGGCCAATAAAAGGCTCGATAACCACGACGAACAGAACAAGGCTATCTTGGTCCTAGCTGAGCAAGTAAAATCGCTTGGTGAGGATGTAAGAGAGCTTAAAAGCTTGATTCAAAATAAACAACAATAAAAAGGAGAAATAAAATGATTAACTGGAAATTGCGCTTGCAAAACAAAACAACACTCATTGCCCTTCTTGGGGCAATCTTCCTTATGGCTCAGCAGTTTGGTCTTGAAATCCCCAAAAATATCCAGGAAGGTGTGAACACATTCGTTTACATTCTTGTTTTGATTGGCGTTGTAAATGACCCAACAACTGCAGGAATTTCTGATAGCAAACGTGCTCTTGAATACTACGAACCAAGCGAAGATTAGGAGAGAATAATGAAGAAAAACGACTTATTCATCGACGTATCTAGCCACAATGGATACGATATTACAGGTATTTTGGCTGACATGGGTACACAGAACACTATTATCAAAGTTTCTGAAAGTACAAATTATCTAAACCCTTGCTTGTCTGCTCAAGTGGAGCAATCCAATCCGATTGGCTTCTATCATTTTGCTTGGTTTGGTGGTGACATTGAAGAAGCTGAGCGAGAGGCACGCTATTTCCTTGATAATGTGCCCCAAAAGGTAAAATACTTGTGCCTTGACTACGAAGATCACGCTAGCGGAGATAAACAGGCAAATACAGATGCTTGTATTTGCTTCATGGAAATCCTCAAAGAAAATGGCTATGAGCCGATCTATTACAGCTACAAGCCATTCACGCTCAATAATATCTATTATGAGCAGATTCTTGCGAAATTTCCGAATAGTCTTTGGATCGCAGGCTATGGCTTGAATGATGGTACAGCTAACTTTGAATATTTTCCATCAATGGATGGTATCCGCTGGTGGCAATACTCTTCAAATCCGTACGACAAGAACATTGTTTTACTAGATGACGAAGAAGCTAAGCCCAAATGGAAAAAGAATGATACCGGATGGTGGTATGAATATCCTGACGGATCTTTTCCAAAAGAAGAGTGGGAAAAGATTGATGGTACCTGGTATTACTTCAACGAGAGAGGTTATTCAATAGCTTCTCGCTGGTTGAAGGATGATGGCAAGTGGTATTATCTCAAAGAAAATGGCGCAATGGCCGTTGGTTGAGTGCTTGTGAATGGTAAATGGTACTATCTTGATGCTTCAGGAGCAATGGTCACTGGCTGGGTTAAATATAAGGACAAACTATACCATCTCAAAGAAGAGAACGGCGAAATGTCTTCAAAAGAACTTGTCAAAGTCGAAGGAGGCTGGTACTACGTCAACGAAGATGGCAGCCGTTCAGACAAACCAGCATTTAATGTATTACCTGATGGACTAATTGTTACCACTAAATAAAGAAAGGAGATTCTATTTTTCTTCTTAATGACCGCAGGCTTATGCTTGCGGTTTTTTTGTTTGTTCAAAATAGAAAAAGCAGTGACCGAAATCACTGCTTTAACCATTATAAATTATTTTAGAACTCTAATAAATCACTTTCAACAACAGCATTGAGAGCTAGAGATTTGCTTCCATAATCTTCAAAATCAATAGTAATTGCATTGTCTTCAATTTTAACTACTTTACCAGTTCCAAACGATGGGTGTTTAACTGTTGAACCTACAATATCCTTGTGAGACTCAATCCATTCTTTGACTTTCTCATTTTCTTCCTGAGGCTGAAGAAGACCAGACTGTTTCATCAATTCGACTGCATCAAAATATCCATCTACAAATGTCTGTTTGAAACCTGATCCCATAGACAATTCTGAACGTTTTACAGGCTCACCCAAACCTAGCATTAGTTTAATAGCTTTCAAAATAACGTCATCAGGGACGTTGCGACTATCAAGCTGCCCACCAACTGCGTCACCGTAAACACCGTAGAAATGGCCATCTTCGCCATCAAGACCGTAAATATCCATGATATTACTTGTGCCAAGATTGCAATAAACTGCTCCATCTTCATTTACAATAGCATACGATACATCGTTATTTTTAATTTCTTCAAGTAGTTGTTTTGCGTTTTCCATTTCTAGTTCCTTCGCATAGTTTTGTAATTTTTCTGCTGTCAATAAAGACATTTTGTCCAAATTCGTTTTTCCACTTCTAAGGTCTGAGACTGTTGTCCAAGGCAAATCTGCCCCTTTAGCGATTGCGCTTGTGCTCTTTTTGCTTTTTAATACTTTTTCTATTTGCTTTCTCATCTTTTTGCCCTCTTAAATAAAAATAACTCAATAAAACGATCAGTATATTTATGATTAAAATTTCCATGTTATTGTTCCTATTTTATGGTATAATAGGGAGTGAGGGGAGTGGTAGCTCCCCTATCCCCAAGGCGATTACTTAAACTTGCGAGGTCTAGGTTTTCGCTTTTTTTCTTTGCTCCAAATGTGATATGTAGCATATGCACCAGTTAGAGCTGTGATGTAAGCTGGCCCGTTATCAATTAGCTTTTCAACCAATCTGAGCCAATCATCTTTGTCCATTTTCCTCACCTCCTTTCCTTATCTTGATTATATTATATCACGGTACGCCGAGAAAGTCAAGCGTTTTGATGAAGCTTTTTTAAATTTTTTCAAAAAAAATAGACCTTGTCCAGAGGTCGGAGGGGACACCCTCCAAAAGCATTGATTTAATAAGATTTTATTTTACCTTTTTCATAATAATCTCCCTAAAGAAGTCACCCAATCAGGTGGCTTTTTTGTCAGTTTCTAAGTCATATTTAGGTGTCTTCCTGAAAGTAGTACTCCTTTTAAGACAAAGAAAAATACAGTGACATTACTCACTGATTCTTTTGTAAACTATTAGAACTAAATTGCAGCCTTCTCAACTATACGGGCAAAGGTGAGTATGAAAATGAATACGAAGATGAATACGATTTAAAAAAATGACGAAAATCAACGGAAATGATTTTAAATAAAAATAAGCGAAAACTCAACTATTGATAAGCAACAGAAAGCATTGGTAAACCTTTGTCACTTATACCATAGTTCGTGACAGTTCCTGGTTTTTTTGATAAAATCATACAGTATACCTTTGGGCGCAAAGTATGAACTGGGACTGTTTTTCCCAGCTTCGGAGGAAAAAAATGTCAGATTCACCAATCAAATACCGTTTGATTAAGAAAGAAAAACACACGGGAGCTCGTCTAGGAGAAATCATCACTCCCCACGGTACCTTCCCGACACCTATGTTTATGCCGGTTGGGACTCAAGCTACTGTCAAGACTCAGTCACCAGAGGAGTTGAAGGAGATGGGATCAGGGATTATCCTCTCTAATACTTATCATCTCTGGCTTCGTCCTGGAGATGAACTCATCGCACGCGCAGGTGGTCTCCACAAATTTATGAACTGGGACCAGCCAATCCTGACGGATAGTGGTGGTTTCCAGGTTTATTCCCTAGCAGATAGCCGGAATATCACAGAAGAAGGGGTAACCTTTAAAAACCATCTCAATGGTTCCAAGATGTTTCTATCCCCAGAAAAAGCTATCTCCATTCAGAATAATCTGGGCTCAGACATCATGATGTCCTTTGACGAATGTCCTCAATTTTACCAGCCTTACGACTACGTTAAGAAATCCATCGAGCGTACTAGCCGTTGGGCCGAACGTGGTTTGAAGGCTCACCGTCGTCCACAGGATCAAGGTTTGTTTGGGATTGTGCAGGGGGCAGGATTTGAAGACCTTCGCCGTCAGTCAGCTCATGACCTTGTCAGCATGGACTTTCCAGGCTACTCTATCGGTGGGCTAGCCGTTGGAGAAACCCACGAAGAGATGAATGCAGTCTTGGATTTCACAACCCAGCTTCTCCCTGAAAATAAACCTCGCTACCTGATGGGAGTGGGAGCGCCAGATAGCTTGATTGATGGGGTTATTCGTGGCGTGGACATGTTTGACTGTGTCCTACCGACTCGTATCGCTCGTAACGGGACTTGTATGACCAGCCAAGGGCGTTTGGTTGTCAAGAATGCCCAGTTTGCAGAGGACTTCACACCGCTGGATCCTGAGTGTGACTGCTACACATGTATGAATTACACACGCGCCTACCTTCGTCACCTGCTCAAGGCTGATGAAACCTTTGGTATCCGCTTGACTAGCTACCACAACCTTTACTTCTTGCTCAACCTCATGAAGCAGGTTCGTCAAGCCATCATGGATGACAATCTCTTGGAATTCCGCGAGTATTTTGTAGAAAAATATGGCTACAACAAGTCAGGACGCAATTTTTAAAGTGTAAAAATAGAATGCCAAAATCCTAAGTTTTCTCTTAGGATTTTTCTTCTTTTTTTGATAAAATAAGGTGTATTATGGAATAAAAATTAGATGTTTTTACGATCTAATTGAGTGGGGAATAAACTCGTATGCGTATTAAATGGTTTTCCTTGATTAGGATTACAGGTTTACTTTTGGTGCTCTTGTACCACTTCTTTCAAACAATCTTTCCTGGAGGCTTCTTTGGGGTAGATGTCTTTTTCACTTTTTCAGGATTTTTAATCACTTCTCTCCTTTTAGAAGAATTTGGGAAGGCACGCCAGATTGATTTACTGGGCTTTTTTAAGAGACGGTTTTACCGCATCGTACCACCTGTGGTTCTGATGGTTTTGGTGACCATGCCCTTTACCCTCTTAGTTCGCCAAGACTATGTTGCTGGAATTGGCGGTCAGATTGCTGGAGTTTTTGGTTTTATGACCAACTTCTATGAGATGTTAACAGGGGGAAGTTACGAATCCCAGTTCATTCCGCATCTCTTTGTTCACAACTGGAGTCTAGCTGTTGAGGTTCACTACTATATCCTTTGGGGCTTAGCGGTTTGGTTCTTATCGAAACGTTCAAAATCTAGTAGTCAATTGAGAGGGATGGTATTTCTCCTTTCTGCGGGAGCTTTCATCATTAGCTTTTTCTCCATGTTTATTGGTAGTCTAATGGCTAGTTCCCATTCGTCTGTCTACTTTTCAAGTTTAACCCATATCTATCCCTTCTTTTTAGGAAGTATTTTGGCGACGGTTGTGGGTGTTCGTCAGACGAGCGATTTAGTTAAGCAGTTTGATCGGACGTGGGATCTTCGTCAGAATCTACTGGTGTTTGCTGCAGGCCTCTTGGTATTAGTACTCTTGACCTTCTTTGTCAAGTTTACCTACCTGTTCGCTTATCTATTTGGTTTCTTACTGGCAAGTTTAGCGGCCGTGACCATGATTCTTGCTGCGCGTGTCTTGCATGAGAAAACGCCTGAGATACAAGAACCTCGGATCATCACATTTTTAGCGGATACCAGTTATGCGGTTTACCTCTTCCACTGGCCTTTCTATATTATCTTTTCTCAGTTGATGAGCAATCTGCCCGCTGTTATTTTAACCGTTATCTTTTCCTATTTCTTCGCTATCTTATCCTTCTATATTATTGAGCCATTGATTGCCGGTAAGACCAATGCTTTGGTTAGAAAAATCACTAAACTGCATTATATCAGACCCATTAGTGCTAGTGTTGTGGGCGTCCTTTCCTTACTTACCTTGATTATCGTAGCTATGGCTCCTCAGGTTGGAGCTTTTGAGACAGACTTGATGGTCAATGGTTTCAAGCAAGCTCAGACCAATATAGGACAAACAAAGACTCTTGCTGAACAAGCTGAAGCCAGTCGCCTGGGAATTTCTGAGGGAACGAGTCTGATTGGGGATTCAGTGACTTTACGTGCCAATACAGCCTTAAAAGAAGCACTTCCTGATGCAAATATCAATGCCCAGGTTAGTCGAACGACCAAGCAAGCCAATGACATCATGCTCAATAATAGCCAGAACAAGGCGCTTTTAAAAACAGTTGTCATTGCAACGGGGGTCAACAATCCTGAAGGCTATAAGAATGATTTGGACAGCATCGTGAACAATCTACCGAAAGGACACCATCTGATACTGGTGACACCTTATGAGGGAGACAAGAGCAAGGACACTTATGCATCAGTGGAGCAGTATGCGGCTTATGCGAGAGAATTAGCTGAAAAGAATCCATATGTGAGCATCGCTGACTGGAATAAGGTCGCTAAGGAACACCCTGAAATCTGGGCTGGAACTGACCAAGTCCACTTTGGAAATGATAGCAACATGATTGAAGAAGGTGCTAAACTTTACGCAGAGACGATTGCAGCTGCTGTTAAGGCCGCTCAAGAACTACCTGTGAAATCAAAATAAAATCAAAGAGTTGGAGATATCCAGCTCTTTTAAAATATCTCTAGAAAATAGGTCTATACCATTTACAAATG
>CAUVGG010000002.1:0-40482 GCA_963551305.1 uncultured Streptococcus sp. | reverse complement strand
CAACAACTGGCCGTCCACGTCGTGTGGGTTGGTTTGACTCAGTTGTGATGCGTCACAGCCGCCGTGTATCTGGAATTACCAATCTTTCATTGAACTCTATAGATGTTTTGAGTGGTTTGGATACTGTGAAAATCTGTGTGGCCTATGATCTTGATGGTCAACGTATTGACTACTATCCTGCTAGTCTTGAGCAGTTGAAACGCTGCAAGCCAATCTATGAGGAATTGCCAGGTTGGTCAGAAGATATCACTGGAGTCCGTAATTTAGAAGACCTTCCTGAGAATGCACGTAACTATGTTCGTCGTGTAAGCGAGTTGGTTGGGGTTCGTATTTCGACGTTCTCAGTAGGTCCTGATCGTGAACAAACCAATATTTTAGAAAGTGTTTGGTCTTAAGAGATTTTTAAGATTTGTTTAAGATAGGTCGGGTATACTATAGACAGTTACAAGAAGACCTCCTAACTTGTTGTAACAAATATCCTAAACTTTTCTTTTTCATAATAATCTCCCTATTAAGTCACCGCATTCGGTGGCTTTTTTAGTTCATAAGTCCTATACAGGCTTCTACTTGACTTTTTAAGATAAAGAAAAAAACAGTGGGACAGAAATCTGTAGACCAAGTCTTAATTTGATAGACCTAGAACTTCATGGTTTCAACAATTCGGTAGATTGGTTAAGGTTGTGGATAGAGAAAGGAAGTTTTGTTCAAAGGAGCTTTTGAATTTTAAAATACCAACAAACAGTTTAATCTACTAATAAATTATAGGTTTACAACTAAGCAAAAATGAGGTTGGGATTTTTGATCCCAGCCTCTTCAGTGAACTATTTTCTTTAGAATTTATAAGTTAGATAAAACTAAATTTTTTGTAAATTAGCTTATTTGATAACTTGGTTTCCTGATTTGTCATTTTGAATTTGGTTCATTTCGTGCATAAAAACATCTGCTTTCAGTTCATCTGTGATGATACTGACACTTATTAGCTTATTTAGATTTTTCTCATATCCTTCTAAAAAAATAGGATTTCTAATTTTCATGGTTAACTTTGCACAATTAAAGGGACGCTTTTTAATGGTTATTTGTTCGATATCTTGAAGTTTAAATTGATAATGTAATACGCTGAGGCCTCTGCTACTATAGGTATAATATTGAACAGTATTGTTTTTATGAACTTCTAATTTTACTCCATTTATGAAGAGATAATACCCCATAAACCATAGAAGAAGTGGAACATAAATCAGTACAATTGCTATAATAATCTTGTCTGTAAAATCGGTATTATAAGCTATCAGATGCTTTAAAATCCAGAGAATCATAACAGATAAAGATATCATGAATGGTCCCCCTGCTCTATTAAATTGATTTTTATATGGAAACATTAAGGTAAATTTTGGTTTATCCAGTAATAACTCTAATTTCATCATTTACCCTTTCATATTGTTTATTGTATAAATTTCAGTATATTCATCTCTTGAATTTTCTATGTCAGTTATCTCCATTATTTTAAGTTCATGATTTCTGATTTTCTATCAATTTTGCTAATATTATACTCTTTTTAAAACATTATTTCTACAATCCAGCGATTTGATAATATCTAAAGTTAGTCAGTGTAAATATTATAGAGCTCTTTTTTTGTCTAGGAAAACATGCTATAATGATAGAATTGATAAGCAGGAAAAGAGAGAAACTATGGATTATACAGTTGAAGAAAAAGAAGCTTTTATGAGAGAGGCTTTGAGAGAGGCAGAAATTGCTCTGGAACACGATGAAATTCCAATTGGCTGTGTGATTGTCAAGGATGGAGAAATCATTGGTAGGGGGCATAATGCGCGCGAGGAGTTGCAACGGGCGGTCATGCATGCAGAAATCATGGCTATAGAGAATGCGAATGTGAGTGAAGAGAGTTGGCGTTTGCTGGATTGTACCCTTTTTGTGACCATTGAGCCTTGTGTCATGTGCAGTGGGGCAATTGGGCTTGCCCGTATTCCAAACGTAGTCTACGGGGCTAAGAATCAGAAATTTGGTGCAGCTGGAAGTTTGTACGATATTTTGACAGATGAGCGTCTCAATCATCGTGTAGAGGTCGAAACGGGAGTTTTGGAGAGTGAGTGTGCAGCGATTATGCAGGACTTTTTCCGAAATCGACGGAAAAAATAATTTCTCTTTAAAAACAGAGGGGAATGTGGTATAATAAACAGTGGAGCAACAGTTCTGCGTGAAGCGGGTCAGGGGAGGAATCCAGCAGCCCTAAGCGAGTGTGAATTGTGTGCTCTTTTTTCGTGCACTTTAAAAACCCTTTAAAATCAACACTTTAAGGGGTTTTTGTTTGTCCTGTATAAGAAAAAGGGGCAGACGAGGGGCACAATTTAAAATTTTATCTTGTCTAACTTGCTAGATATGTCTGATACCATTTTTTGGGTAACGTGAGAATAAATCTCTAGTGTGGTCTTTGAGTCGCTATGCCCTACTCTGTCCATGATAGCAGTCAAGGGGATACCTAATTCAGCAAGTAGGGATATATGAGAGTGTCTGAACATATGTGTAGTGATGTTCTTATCTATGCCAATTTTCTGGCCATGTCTTTTCAATGCACCAATAACCCGAGCATTTGTTATTGGCTCTCCTAAAGTATTTATAAAAATAAAATCTGTATCAAATCCATTTGTCGCATTCTCTATTATCTGCTCTTTGATGATGTCTAACACTTTTTGAGGTGCTGTTATAACCCTATCAGACTTGATTGTCTTTGGTGTAGTTCTCTCTTTTTGTCTGAAATCGTATGTATGCTTGATGTGAATGGTCTTTTTAGAAAAATCTATATCCTCCTTGTAATTTAAGGCAGCCAGCTCTCCATATCGCATGCCAGTAAGAAAAAGAACTTTGGCTATTCGGATATACTTTGTAATTCGATAATCACATAGGGCCTCTTCTTTTAAATTTTGGATGAACAACTTAAACTCTTTCTGATCTAAGTATTTTGTATTTTTCTTTCTGAGATCTTCAGTTGTAATTACCTTTCTAGGCATTTCAACAAATAGCATTTCATTTGTATCAATATAATTCATTCTGACAGCGAATTTCATTATCTGATTAAGCTTGAACTTGATTTTAGAAACATAGTTATGAGACCTTCCATCTTGTAATAGCTGATCTATCACTTTTTGCAATAATCGTCTATCAATGTTTCTAACTAAATAGTCGCCCTCTATCTGCTTTAAAATCTCTTTTTTAACATTCTTTGAAGCGTAGACGGTTGAGTTTTTAACACCGTGTTTCCAATTTTCCTCAAATTCCTCATATAGTTTTTCAAAAGTTATATCAGAAACAAAATGTTGTTTTTCTCCTAATTTTTGATTTATTTTCTCTTGTAACAAGATGGCAGCTTGATTTCTTGCCTGGGGAGTTTTCTTCTCCATGGTTACTGAAACTTTTTTTAATTTCTCAGTATATGGATCTTTGTATCGCTCAAAAAATTTGTATTTCCCGTTGGGAAGTTCTTCCATCCACATTGATTTTACCTCACTTTTTTGATAAAATGGGTATAAGAAAACGACCTTTTGAATGGTTGTTTCTTATACAGGATATCCTCACACTCAAAATTTGGCGATGACGAGTGTGGGGATTTTTTATTTACGAATTATGAACGATAACGTCCAAGGCTCCCATGATCCGTTGAGCGTTTTCAACTGCTTCTTTGTACTCTTTTGAAGTGTTCTTTACTGGTTTTTTTATCAAGTCAATGAATATGACTGGTTTGGTGAAGTCGTTTGAGGTCACACGGACTGTCATGTTCAAAATTTTTGTAGTTGATTTTCGTTTAGATACGATACCGCCTGCGACAGCACCAATCGCTCCAAACATAGCGCCTGCAACCAAAGCTTGACCAACACCACCCGAAACAACAGTCTGATTATTTACAATCAATTCATAGGATACTAAATCCTCGAATGAATACCAATCAGTGTCATTCTTATCTTTCTTTACCAATGACGGTATTAACGATAACCCCATTGTACTAACCGCAAGTGTAGCTTTTACCGAGCCTTTAATTGCTCCACCAACTAGACCAGATGAGCCTTTTGCTTTTTGGGCCCCGTGGATGCGATAAGTGCGATTGTACCTATCAATTTCAAGCGGTCCGACTTTGTCCGTTTTTCTACTTCGTGGAGCAGGAGATGGAGAAGCCGGTTTATCGACTGGCTGAGCTTGTTCGGTTGGTTCTTGGTTAGCAATAGAATAACCGCAATTTGAACAGAACTTGTAACCCTCTACTGGATTGCCACATTCAGGACAAAATTTCATAATAACCTCCAAAACAATAACTATTTAAAAATCTTTATACTCTTTTTTCTTACCCATAGCCGACGAGGTTATGGGTTTTTATTTTTCTCAATACCTCGCTACAATGTACCAGCTATCACATCTGCTTTTAGCATTACACATCAATATCATAATATTGTTGTAAGATATTGTTCCCTTGTTTGTATTTTGTAACGAGTTCAATAGCTACTCGTCGTTGCTGTTGGTCGTCCAATAAGTGTTCATTATAGCTCAATATCCGATAATGAACAAAATCAACTAATCGATTAAAAAGAGCGTTATCACTGATTGTATTTGCTTGTTTAATTTGCTCGTACGAGTGCTTGTTTTTGAGGTGCCAGACCATGCGCTCATTATTGATATAAAAGAGAGAGGCCATAGTGTTAGCTTCTATCTCTAGCGGATTGCTCTGATAGTTGTTAGCGCAAGCCAGGGCGACCTCATCAGAACGACCCGTGCTAAAATGGGCAGCGATGTGGGCTAATTCATGCAAAATGGTAAAGATAATCCGTCTTTTGATATGTGTTTGATTGATATAAACAAGGTACTTTTCTTTTTCTTTGCTATAAATGGTAAAGCCGTCATTGTGTTTACAGATGATATCATCCAAGTAAGTAACATCTGGATTATTGACAAGCCCTCGATATTTAATGTATTCAGAACTAAGTAGACCGGCTGAAGGGAGCATAGGAAACGGGTCCTTTTCAAAGAAGATAAAATGAAGGTTGTAAGTCTGTTCAAAGTAACGGATGATGTGCTGAAAAGTAACTTGTTCAAGTGAAATATTATTCTGTCGAGACGCTGCTTCGATCACCGGGACAGCGTAATCCCAGTGTTGGATGTACTGTCTACGGGAAATAATTTCTCTAGCCATAATTACCTCCACTTACTGTCATCGTCCATCAGGGTTTTAGCAGTTACCATCAAGCTTTCAATCGCCTTGTTAAAACGAACCTTTTCTTCCTCGGTCATGTTCTGGGTCTGATTTCTGAACGCTGCGACAAGTTCAGTCTCAGCTGGACCAAGATATTCATTTGCCTTGTCATCTTTTGCAATAGTCGGATTATCCGTACGTCCGAGCAGGTAGTCGGTGGATACGTTGAAGTAGTTAGCAATTTCTGCGATACGTTCAGCATTTGGCGTAGAGCTTTTTATCTTATACAGTGTATTTCTGCCATAACCCAAGTCTTCTTCGACTTGTCCAAGAGCTTTTCCACGCTTTTTTGCTAATTCTTTAATTTTTTCAAATGTCTCAAACATTGTTAAATCAACCTTTCTAAGACATTACAAAAAAATTTAACAAATTTGGTGTAAAAAGGTTGACTAATTATCCCAAAAGGTGTAAAATGTTTTTTGTAAGTAAGTTACAACTAAAAAAACAACTAAGAAAATAAATCATAAAAAATGTTTTGGCGAACGGTATTTATAGATTTATCATTGTTTTTATTATGCTTTCATTTTAGCCGATTTGGTGTGAGTTGTCAAGTGTAATGCAGAAAAATAGTTAAAATTTTAGTTGTTTCTTATTTACAAATTAGTAAAGAGGGAGGGACATATATGCCAGATATCGCAAATGGTCGTGAAAGAGTTAATGCTTTCTTGAAAGAGAAAGGGATCAAAAAAGCAACTCTAGCGGTTGCTTACGGCTTTAAGCGACAGGAAGTGACAAACATTCTAAGTGGAACAACAAAAGGTCCACGAGCGAACAGTTTTATTCTTCAGGTGATTGAAGATTACGGGATTGAGTAGCACAAAAAAGCACCTAACAGAAGTCAGGCGCTAATCAAAATAACTAACTGAATTATAACACGAAAGGAGCAAAAATGGAAGCAGTTGAAATTGTAAGAATTAAAGATGTAATCATCGAAAAGGTTTCGGCTAATGATGAAGAATTAGAACACATCTTTGGATGCTCGAAACGGCAAGCGGGAGACATGAGACGCGAGATGAAGAAGCTACCTAGCCAACAGAAGCATCTTAGGAATGATGGCCAACTTGTCACGATTAAAGGTTTTGATGCCTACCTGAAATACAGAGGCAGTCGAGATTGGAAAAAAGAAATGGTGAAAAGCAAGAAAATGAGGTCAGCCGGATGAACCTACTAACAAGAATTAAAAACTACTTTTCGGAAGAGGTCGAAGAAACCAATCTGGACTGGAGAGTGGTCGCTCTGGATCTCAATCAATCACTGATTGAAACACAAGAAAAACTTCAAGAAGCGAATCAAGAAATCGCAGACTTGAAGAAAGTTGTAGCAATTTACAAAGAAAAGGAGGATGCAAAATGATGGAATACTTATATTTCGTGATAATCGTAGGAATTGCGCTCTGGTCACTAGTAAATACGCTGGATGACCACGCTGAAATGAAGAAGCAAGAGCGTCAGATGATAGCTAACAATGTCGCACGGATGAACCTGAGAAATTCAGATAAGCAATTTACGTACGACGTCCAACCACCTGTGGGACTCGCAAAAGGTGTAGAAGAAGGAGTTTAAAATGGTGACGATTAATAAACTAGAAATCGAAAACGTCAAGCGCGTTAAAGCAGTCAAGTTAGAGCCGTCAGCGACTGGTTTGACAATCGTTGGTGGAAATAACAACCAGGGGAAAACAAGTGTACTAGATGCGATTGCTTGGGCGTTGGGTGGTAATAAGTATAAACCTAGCCAAGCTCAGAGAGAAGGCAGTACAATCCCTCCTAGTCTTAAAATCACGCTATCAAACGGCTTGATTGTGGAGCGCAGTGGTAAGAACAGCACTCTCAAGGTCATTGACCCTAGTGGTAACAAGGCTGGTCAAAACTTGCTTGATAGCTTTGTGGAAGAACTGGCTATCAACTTACCAAAATTCATGGAGCAGACCAGCAAAGAAAAGGCTAAAACTCTGTTACAAATCATCGGAGTTGGTCCGCAATTAGCTGAACTGGAAATGCAGGAGAAAGCCAAATACGATGAGCGCCACGCAATCGGTGTGATTGCTGACCAAAAGGAGAAGTTCGCTAAAGAACAGCCGTACTATCCAGATGCACCTAAAGAATTGGTCTCTATTGCCGAACTTATCCAGCAACAACAAGCTATCCTTGCGAAAAATGGCGAGAATGCCCGCAAGCGTCAGAACTTGGTATCTATCCAAAATCAACACGCTTCAGCAACTGCAGAGGTTGAACGATTGGAACAATTGCTGTCCGATGCCAAAGAAAAAGAAAGTCAGTTAGCTCAAGACTTAGCTATCGCGAATACCGACGCGATGGACCTTCTCGATGAATCGACTGAAGAGATTGAACAGAGTATCGCAGAGATTGACGAAATCAATCGTAAAGTACGTGCTAATCTGGACAAGGATAAAGCCGAAGAAGATGCTAAGGGTTATCGCGAGCAATACAAGGAACTTGATAATGTGATTGATGACATCCGTAAGCAGAAGACAAACTTGCTCACAAACGCAGATTTACCATTGCCTGGCTTGTCCGTGGATGATGGCGAATTGCTCTATCTTGGCCAGAGATGGGACAACATGTCTGGTAGTCAACAACTGCAAGTGGCGACTGCAATCGTGCGCAAATTGAAGCCAGAATGTGGATTTGTCTTGATTGACAAGCTGGAGCAAATGGATCAGCAGACCTTGCAAGAATTTGGCGCATGGCTTGAACAAGAAGGTTTGCAAGCAATCGCGACACGGGTATCAACAGGAGACGAATGTAGCATCCTGATTGAAGACGGGTATAGCGTGAAGCCGGAAAAATTTGTTTTTGCTGCTCAAAACGGTTTAGTAAGTGGGGTAGCAAACGCTGCAGCATCGGCTACATGGCAAGGTGGATTTTAAAAACTAAAGGAGAACAATCATGAAAAAAACAGAAACTTTTATTGTATTTCGTAACAAAAAAACAGGTGACTTTTTATCGAAATATAAAAGCAAAGAACAAACTCTTGCTTATTCAGCAGAATATACAGAAAGATTGAAACGTGCTGCTAAAAATGAAGTTGAAGCGACAAAAGTACAAATTGAAGATTTTACAAAACTAGCGAATGCATTAAATTGTGAATTGCTCGAAGTGACTGCAACGTATGAGCTTAAAACACTTGACGGTGAAGAACCGGAAGATTTAACAGACAAAACCGAGAATTCAAAATCTGAGTCGTTCAAAAAGTTTCTTGCTACGTTGGCAAATGGATTGGAGGATGAATAAACATGCAAATTACAAGAGGAAAACGAGCACGAGCTCAAAAAGTTGTTATTTATGGTCCTGAAGGAATTGGCAAGTCTACGTTTGCAGCTGAATTCCCAAATGCTGTCTTCATCGATACGGAAGGGTCAACCGATAATATGGATGTGGCTCGGTTAGATAAGCCGACCAGCTGGACCATGCTCATCAATGAGATTGCTTTTATCAAAGCGAATCCTACAGAATGCGGGACACTCGTCATCGACACAATCGACTGGGCGGAAGCTTTGGCAGTTAATTACATCTGTTCGCAACATGGTAAGCAAGGGATTGAAGATTTTGGCTGGGGCAAGGGGTACACATTTGTACAAGAAGAAATGGGACGTTTCTTAAATAGCCTGTCTGACTTGGTAGATATGGGCATCAACGTGGTATTGACTGCGCACGCTCAAATCAAGAAATTTGAACAACCGGACGAGATGGGTTCTTATGACAGATACGAACTAAAGCTTGGTAAGAAGACAAGTTCCCAGACGGCACCACTTGTAAAAGAGTGGGCAGACATGGTTCTATTTGCAAACTACAAAACCTTAGTCATGACGACCGACAAAGGCAAGAAGAAGGCGCAGGGCGGTGAGCGCGTGATGTATACCAATCATCGACCGGCTTGGGATGCTAAGAATCGACATGGTTTACCAGATGAATTACCGTTCCATTATGCAGGGATTGCTCATATCTTTGTGAGTCAGCAAGTGCATACACAACAGCCACAACCACAGACAGTCGCTCCAGCACCTCAGCAGACTGCACCACAAGCCCCTGAGCAAGTTCAAGAAGAATTGCCTCTCGATATGTCGCAGGTAGCTGAAAAACCTCAAAATGAAGCTTCTAGCACGCCACAGACATTACCTGAACAATATCATGCAAGCTTGCCAAAGAGTTTGACGGACCTCATGACGCAAGGAAACGTGACAGAAGAAGAACTTCAAAAAGTCGCTTACATCCGTGGACACTTCCCACTAGGAACTCCGATTGAAAACTTCCCTCCTGATTATTGGGATATGATTGTGGCACACTGGCAGGCGACTATGGAAGTTATTCAAAATCAAGTACGAGCAGACCCTGAACTGCCCTTCACGATGTAGATTCTGGGAATTAGAAATCATAGCAAAATACAATAAGGAGTATCTATGAAAGATAAAACTATTAAAATCGATTTGTCGAAAATCGCAAATACAGCCTTACAAGAAAAGGTTGATAAAGAACTTGAAAAAGTCCTTGAGAATATTCTGGATCTCAATACAGAAGCCAAAGCAACCCGCAAGGTTACTATCATACTGACGATGTCAACAGATGATGAGCGTACAGTCGTTAAGACAGGTATGGAAGTCAAATCTACCTTGGCACCACAGAAAGGTGTTGCAACAACTGTCATTGTTGGTCGTGATGACACTGGTAAAATTCATGCTAATGAGCTCAAAAGTGGCGTTCCAGGTCAGACTTACTTTGATGACAACGGAGACATGAGAACTGACACTGGCGAACTCGTCGAAGAAGTAGAACAACAAAGCACAAATATCATTGATTACAACAAAAAGAAAGCAGGTAACTAACCATGACAGAAAATATTAAAGATGCATTATCATACGCAGTCGAACTAGCGGGTAAAGAAAACAAAATCATTCGTTCAGAAACTGGGAAGGAATATTTTGACAGCAATGAATATGACTTACAGGAACTTAACCCTCGTAAGTACGCCCCTATCCTTGAGCTTCAGACACTCAAAAGTCTTGTTGACTATCTCAAATCAGATAACGATTTCATCAGTGATCGTAAACTTGTAGTTGTCGTGGACAGTTTCCAAAAAGTATCTGTATATGATCAAGTTGATTTTGAAAATGGCAAACGTCCTCAGCTCGTGTCTGTAAAAGCAACCGTTCCAGTTATTCCTTTTAGCAATTGGCGCGACCAGGAAGAATTCAATATTATGCTGCAGTCTATGTTTATCGATGATGCAGACCGTAATTTGGTTTTGGATTTTGCTAGCCATTTGAAAATCGAAAAAGGTGCAGAAGTACAGGACAATGGCATCAGTCAAATGGCTACGGTTCGCGATGGTGTAGCAAGCCTAGCACAAGCTAAAACTCCAAATCCAGTAACCTTGCGACCATATCGTACTTTCAACGAAGTAGAGCAGCCTGCTAGTCAATTCGTCTTCCGCATCAACAAATCGGCAAGCCTTGCGCTCTTTGAAGCAGATGGTGGTAAATGGAAATTAGAAGCCGTCGAAAGCATCGCAAATTATTTAAAAAATGAACTTGCTAGCAACAAAAAAATTACTATTTTAGCTTAAAGGAGAAATCAACATGACACAACAACAATACAATAACTTTGATCACGAAATTGGCTGGGAAGATACGATTGAAAAAGACTCGGATTTCGTCCTTTTGCCTGATGGGTTGTACTATTTTACAGTCGTTGGCATGGAACGTACACGACACACGCCAAATCCGCAAAATCCAGGTAAACTACCAGCATGTAATAAGGCTATCGTCAGCATCAAGATTGTAGCTAACGAAGGCGAGACCGAACTGCGCCACAACCTATTCTTACACAGCTCAACTGAAGGAATGTTATCTGCTTTCTTTGCTGCAATCGGCCAAAAGAAAAAGGGCGAACCGCTTCGCATGAACTGGAATACCATCATCGGTGCAACTGGAGTATGTAAAGTCGGAACCCGACAATACAATAACAACAATTACAACGAAGTCAAATCCATGCTCTACCCTGAAGACGTGGATTATACAAAAGTGTTGAACCAACAACCAGGACAAGTTACACAAGCAAGCTACCAACAACCACAACCGCAGAACTTTGGACAACAACCACAAGGCCAAGCTGGATACCAAGCTGGGCAATTCTAGGAGGTAAGGGATGCAATTAAGACCTTATCAACAGGAAGCACGGGAAGCTGTTCAAGCTGAATGGGCTAAAGGTCGCAAGCGCACGCTCTTAGTATTGCCTACAGGATGTGGAAAGACAATCGTCTTCTCCAAAATCATTGAAGATCAAGTGAAAGAGGGCAAGCGTGTGCTTGTCCTTGCTCATAGGTCAGAGCTTTTAGAGCAGGCTAGCGACAAGCTCAAGACTGCGACAGGACTCGGCACGGCCTTAGAAAAAGCTGAGAATACCTCTATCGGTTCATGGTATCGTGTTGTAGTTGGTTCTGTTCAGACGATGCAGAGAGAGAAGCGACTTAGTCAATTTCCTCCTGACTGGTTCGATACGATTGTGGTTGACGAAGCTCATCACGCTATTTCAGACGGTTATCAACGTGTCCTTGGTTATTTTGCACAATCGAATGTATTGGGAGTAACTGCAACGCCTGACCGCGGAGATATGAAGAACCTTGGTTCTTACTTCGACAGCTTAGCTTATGAGTATTCGCTAGTTCAAGCTATCCAAGAAGGGTATCTATCTAAAATTAAGGCCTTGACAATACCGCTCAGCTTGGATTTAACAAACGTCAGTATGTCAGCTGGTGATTTCAAAGCGAGCGATGTCGGAACGGCACTGGATCCATATCTGGAACAGATAGCAGATGAAATGGCCAAGCAATGTGCAGACCGCAAGACAGTCGTATTCTTGCCTTTGGTGAAGACCTCACAGAAGTTTCGAGATATTCTAAACGCAAAAGGTTTTCGCGCTGCTGAAGTAAATGGAGAGTCCAAGGATCGCGCAGAGGTTTTAGAAGACTTTGAGAATGACCGCTACAACGTTCTTTGTAACTCTATGCTCTTGACTGAAGGCTGGGATTGCCCATCAGTAGATTGCGTGGTAGTGTTAAGACCTACTAAGGTACGTGCCTTGTATAGCCAGATGGTAGGGCGTGGGACTCGCTTGCATCCAGGTAAAGAAGAACTGCTTTTGCTAGACTTCCTCTGGCACACTGAACGCCACGAACTCTGTCGGCCAGCTCACCTTATCTGTGAAACTCCAGAAGTCGCTCAGAAAATGGTTGAGAATATGGAAGAGCAAACAGGTGTCATGCTTGACCTTGAGGATATGGAAGTCAAGGCAACCGAGGACGTTGTCGCACAGCGTGAAGAGGCTTTGGCAAAACAGCTGGAAGAAATGCGCAAGCGTAAGCGTAAACTTGTGGATCCATTGCAATTCGAAATGTCTATCCATGCTGAAGATTTATCGAACTACGTTCCTAACTTTGGATGGGAAATGGCTCCTGCTAGCGATAAACAAATCAAAGCGCTTGAGAAGTACGGCATACTTCCTGATGAAATCGGGAATGCTGGAAAGGCTGCTTTATATTTAGACAGATTGCACAAGCGACAATCAGAAGGCCTGACCACACCAAAACAAATTCGATTCTTAGAAGGTCGAGGTTTCAAAGATGTTGGCATGTGGCAATTTGATCACGCTAGAAATATGATTGATCGCATTGCTGCAAACGGCTGGCGATTACCAGCAGGCGTGCGACCAGCTGAATATGTGCCGGGGTGATGTATGAAATTTTTGGATCTATTTGCAGGAATTGGTGGATTTCGTCTTGGAATGGAATCCGCGGGTCATGAATGTGTTGGTTTTTGCGAAATTGACAAATTCGCAAGAGCTAGTTATCAAGCTATACACGACACGAAGGGAGAACTAGAATTACATGACATCACAACAGTATCAGACGAGTTTATTCGAGGAATCGGACGTGTGGACATTATCTGTGGAGGATTTCCGTGCCAGGCTTTCTCGATTGCAGGAAACAGACGAGGTTTTGAAGATACTCGAGGAACTTTGTTCTTTGAGATTGCTAGGTTCGCATCTATTCTCAGACCTAAATATCTATTCCTTGAGAATGTCAAAGGACTCCTCAATCATGAAAACGGAATTACGTTTGAGACCATTATCTCAACCTTGGATGAATTGGGGTACAATGTGGAATGGCAAGTGCTTAACAGCAAGGATTTCGGAGTCCCCCAAAATCGGGAACGTGTGTTCATTATCGGACATTCTAGAAGATACCGTTCCAGATTCTTATTTCCTCTCAGTGGAGAAAATCAGCCAACTAGTAGCCAATCAGTCATAAAAATTGGTAATGTAAATCCATCTGGAAATGGCATGAATGGAGAAGTCTATCAAGCTGACGGCCTAGCTCCTACACTCACAACGAACAAGGGAGAAGGGCAGAAGATAGCCATAAAAAGCAATACTATAAAACAATTTGGGGTATTGCAACCCAATTTTAATCAATGTGGGGTGGTTTACGAAACAGACGGCATCGCACCAACTATCAGAGCCTATCAAGGCGGAGGACTTGAACCTAAAATCATTCAACGAGGTCATGGTTATAATCAAGGCGGAGAACATGACATCGCTCCTACTTTGACAAGTAATAGTTATCACGAAAACAATGTTTTAAAAATAACAGAGGCAACCTCTCAAGGCTACGCCGAAGCGACGATTGGAGATAGTGTAAACCTATCGCATCCAAACTCTAAAACACGTAGAGGACGAGTTGGTAAACAAATCGCAAATACTCTCTTGACTGGCGAAAGTCAAGGAGTAGTTGAGCCTGATTTTAGAATTAGAAAGCTAACACCTCGTGAGTGCTGGAGATTACAAGGTTTTCCAGATTGGGCGTTTGACAAGGCGCAAGAGGTCAACTCTAACAGTCAACTATACAAACAAGCAGGGAATAGCGTGACAGTCAATGTCATTGCTGCTATCGCAAAGGAGTTAGGATGAAAGGAAAGTTTATTTTAGATAATTGCCTTGATGTAATGCGTCAATATCCAGATAAATATTTTGACTTGGCTATTGTAGACCCTCCATATTTCAGCGGACCAGAAAAAAGAAAATACTATGGTCGGAAAGTCAGTCCGATTGGCGTCAATAGGCTTTATGGCGAAACCTCAGAGTGGCAAATTCCAAACAGAGATTATTTTGATGAACTTTTCAGGGTATCTAAAAATCAAATCATTTGGGGTGTGAATTATTTTGATTATCCTTTCGGACCCGGCCGTATCGTTTGGGATAAAGTTAATGGCCAGTCAAGTTTTTCAGATTGTGAGATAGCATACTGCAGCTTACATGATAGCACACGACTATTTCGCTATATGTGGAATGGTATGATGCAAGGAAAATCAATCTCGGAAGGTCACCTGCAGCAAGGAAATAAAGCACTTAATGAAATAAGGATACATCCAACGCAAAAGCCGGTTAATTTATATATTTGGCTATTACAAAACTATGCAAGTGATGGAGATAAAATCCTAGACACACACGTCGGCTCAGCAAGCAGCCTAATAGCTTGTGAAGAAATGGGATTTAACTATGTAGGTTGCGAATTAGACGAAGATATTTTCAACTCAGCAAAACAGAGACTTGAAAATTATAAGTCACAAATAAAATTATTTTAAAGGAGAAAACAGTGGCAGAGAATGATTTTAATTTGTTGCCGTTGCTGGATTACATCAATCCTGCCACGGTAGACTACCAGACATGGATAAATGTGGGCATGGCCTTAAAACACGAAGGCTACACGGCATCTGACTGGGATAACTGGTCACAAAATGATAGTCGATACAAGAAATTCGAGTGTTTCAAGAAATGGGATACCTTCAACGAGGAAGCAGGAACTATCGTGACGGGTGCGACTATTACCCAACTTGCAAAAGAAAACGGTTGGGTGTCGCAGTCTAGCTATGATAGCGAGAATGCGCATGAGTTAGGATGGACCGATACAATAGACCGTGATTATCGTGTCATTGATAAAGACTGGATTGAAGGTAAAGAAATCCATGAGCCGACAATTTGGAATCCGGTTCAGGAGATTATCAAATACCTTGAAACACTTTTTGAAGCTGGCGAAAATGTAGGTTATGTGACCAAATGCTACCAAAAAACTGACGCTGAAACTGGCGAGATTGTCAAATGGCTACCAACTAAGGGAGCTTACGACCGCACAGCTGGGGAATTGATTCAACTCTTACAAGAATGTAATGGAGATATTGGAGCTGTCCTTGGTGACTATCACGAAGAAGCTGGCGCATGGATCCGATTCAATCCAATGGATGGGAAAGGTGCTAAGAATGAAAACGTGACAGATTTTCGCTATGCTTTGGTAGAATCCGACAGTATGCCAATTGACAAGCAGAACGCCATTTATAAAGAGTTGGAGTTGCCGATTGCAGCCTTAGTTCACAGCGGGAATAAGTCGCTACATGCTATCGTCAAAGTAGATGCCAAGAATTACGAAGAGTATCGTAATCGTGTTGATTATCTTTATAAAATTTGTCAGAAGAATGGAATCATAGTTGATACTCAAAATAAAAATCCAAGCAGACTTTCGCGTATGCCGGGTTTTATCCGAAATGGCCAGAAGCAATTCTTAGTAGATACCAACATTGGTAAGGCCGATTGGGACGAATGGTATCAGTACATTGAAGACTTGAACGATGATCTGCCTGATCCTGAAGGATTGGCCGACAGTTGGGATAACTTGCCGGAATTGGCCCCTGAATTGATTAAAGGCGTGCTTCGTCAAGGTCACAAGATGCTGATTGCTGGACCATCTAAGGCTGGTAAGTCATTCGCTTTGATTGAGATGTCAATCGCAATTGCAGAGGGGAAGAAGTGGCTCGGTTGGGATTGTACGCAAGGGCGTGTCCTCTATGTCAATCTGGAGCTAGACCGTCCGTCTGCCTTGCATCGCTTCCGTGATGTCTATCAGGCTATGGAATTGCCACCAAAACACATCCAGAACATCGATATCTGGAATTTGCGTGGAAAGACCGTACCGATGGACAAGCTGGCGCCTAAGCTTATCCGCAGGGCTTTGAAGAAGAATTACATCGCAGTTATTATTGACCCGATTTATAAGGTTCTAACTGGTGACGAGAACAGCGCAGACCAAATGGCGCATTTTACCAATCAATTCGACAAAGTAGCCACAGAGCTCGGCTCTAGCGTTATCTATTGCCATCACCACTCAAAAGGCAGTCAGGGTGGCAAGAAGTCCATGGACCGTGCCAGTGGTTCGGGTGTATTCGCTCGAGATCCTGATGCGCTTATTGACCTAGTTGAGCTGGAAGTGTCAGAGGAATTACTTACTCAGAGACTGAATCAGGCAGCGTGCGAAGTATACAAACAGGCTTTGCAAGAGCGAAACAATGCCTACTATCAGCAGAATGTAGGCCTAGATGACCTCTTGAGCCCTGCGCAAATGCGGACGCACTTCGAGAAAGGTATTCCTGATGTCATGGCTCGGGCGCCATACACAGACAAACTCGAAGAAGTCCGTAACAAGATCCAGATAGCGACCGCATGGCGTGTCGAGGGCACGCTCCGAGAGTTTGCCAAGTTCAAGCCAGTCAACATGTGGTTCAGCTATCCAGTACACGCGCTGGATGAAACGGGTGTGCTGGCGGATATCCAATTGGACGATGATAAACCGGGGTGGATGAAAGCTAAAGAAACTCGCAAAAAGAACGCAAAGGAAGACAAAAAGCAAAAACTGATAGAGTTTGACGAAGCAATCGAAAACGCGAACTTCGGCGAACCACCCTCAAAAGAAGATGTAGCTGAGTATTTAGGAGTGTCTATAAAAACAGTTACTCGCAGATTGAATTCATCTAAAAAATATTGGTTCGACAAGAACTCAAATTCGATAAAAGAAAAAGGACAAGACCATAAAAACGTGGTCGTGTCCGAATAAGACAGCACCATAAATTTATGGTTGTGTCTTTGTCTCAAAAAGGACAGACAAGACCATAAAAACGTGGTCGTGTCTTGGACAGACAACTATATATTATATATATAGATAATGTCCTGTCGTCCATCATGTCCATACCTGTATAGACAGGGTTGCCTAAAACGCACCCTGTCATATACAAGGAACATGGACTAAAAGCGAAATTAAAAAAAAGAAAAGGAGTGCATTTATAAAAATGTCTATTGAATTCTTTTTACCTATGCAAAAAATTCCAACAACGACTCACCAGCAAAAAAAGGTAAACGTAAGATTTGGAAAGCCAATCTTTTATGAGCCAGAGGATCTGAAAAATGCCAGGGCGAAATTTGAGAGCTTGCTCGCGCAGCATGTGCCTCCTGATAAAATTAAAGGAGCAATTCGTCTGACGGTCAAGTGGTGCTTCCCTCGTATCAAAAAAAGCTATGATGGCCAGTACAAGACCACGAAGCCAGATACAGATAATTTGCAGAAGTTGCTCAAGGATTGCATGACAAAACTTGGTTACTGGCAAGATGATGCACAAGTGGCCAGTGAGATTGTCGAAAAGTTCTGGGCGGATACAGTCGGGATCTATATCAAGATTGAGAAATTGCCATGAAGATTGACTACATTGATTTCTTTAGCAGGGTCATTCCGGAATGGATGGCGCGCAGCAATCAGAAGAGCCAAGAGGTTGGTTTTGGTTCGGATGCCTATTGGCTGTGGGCAGTGTCGTCGATTAGCGAAATTTGTAAACAATACAATGATGATGAGCTGGTGACGGAGCAGTTCGATCTGCTCTTTAATTGGCTAGAAAAACAAGCAGGAGGAACAGGAAAATGAATAAGCAAGAGTTGATTAAAGCAGTTATTGAGTTACCAGTAGATTGCAGTGGCTCTAGACCTAAGATTGATAAATTAACAACGTTGGAATTAATAAAGTTATTAAAAGAACCAGAAAAAGTCCAAATTCCGCAGATGGTAGCAGAATGGCTTAAAAAATGTAAAACGTTTAAGTATTTTACTACAGGTCTATCTTTTGCATTGCAGCCTAGTGTGTGGGAAGCAAATGGCTTATCTGGCGAATACATCGAATGGTTGACAGATGCAGAAAACCAAGAAACGTTCGCTCGTGCATGGCTTGACGGCTATACAATCGAGGAGGAGAAAAAATATAAAATTACACTTCTGAACCGAAACGACGGGGACTTATATCTCGTCAACCAAAATGCTGACTTATCAGATAAATACGGACATTTTTCTCCCGTAGTGCTCCTTTTTACAAAAGGGACTAATTTCTCAGAAAAGTGCTATAAACTCACGAAAAAGGAAGTAGTTTCGCATGATTTTGGCTGGGTATTCGATTGTCCAGGAATCAAGATTGAGGAGGTGGACGATTGACGATAAACATCAAACAACGACTAAAGGCCTTACAGTACATCGATATCAAAGCAAAGTCGAAGCACCAGGAAATTATCAGCTTGAAATCGAGCATCTTGCGAGGACAGCAGTTCGATAACATGCCAAAATCGAAGAATAACAAAAACCAATCTGAAGAATTGAATGTGCTGATTATTGATAAGTCAGAACAACTGTATCAGGAAATCCAAGAACTCTATCGGGAACGGGATGAGTTGATTCAAGCAATCGAATCGCTAGACGATCCAGTAGAGAATATCGTGATGCGGTTGTTTTACATCGATGGAATGACATGGAATGAAGTAGGGGCTAAGCTAAAATACAGTAAAGGGGCTATTCAAAAAATCAGAAAGTCAGCTTTTGAGAATTTATCTAAAAAATGTGAACAAAGTGAACTAAAGTGAACTTTTAAAGTGATATTATGGTATTGTCAGCAAGTACGGTAAAGCGGACTGATGACTCCTTTAATGTTTAACGGTATCAGGGCGGTAAGCTGGTGATCTCCTCTTTGTGTTATTTAGTCCAATCCCTGGTGCCGTTATTTAGATTTTTAGTGTAGTGGTAACACAACAGTCTCCAAAACTGTTATCGTGGGTTCGATTCCTGCAAAGTCTGTGAGAGGTTTTGTATCAAGTCACACATTGTGTGGCTTTTTGTTTTGTAAAAAATGGAGGTGATGGAAAATGGGATGACTGAAAAACAAAAGATTTTTGCCGATGAGTACATCATCTGCTTAAATGCAACGCAGGCTTATAAAAAAGCTTATCCAAATATCAAAAAGGATGAGGTAGCAAAAGCTGCAGGAAGCAGATTGTTAACTAATGTTAACGTCAAATCCTATATAGAAGAGCGATTGGAAGAGTTGAAATCCGAGCGTGTAGCAGACCAGCAGGAAGTCCTAGAGTTCCTCACTTCTGTGATGCGCGGTGAAGTTACTGAGCCACTGCTTGTTTTAGACGGAGAAGGCACTCAACGTGTCGTAGAGGCAAAGCCTAATGTATCAACTCGTAAGAGTGCTGCTGTTGATTTAGGCAAGCGATATGGTCTGTTTACCGAGAAAGTAGATATCAATGCTACAGTTACCGAGACTAAGAAGTTTGACGATATCGTTAGTCAGTTGGGCGGTGATGGACTTGACGAATAGCTTCCCTTTATCTCAAAAGTACATTGATTTTTGCAATAGCTTTAATAATGTTGATGCGGACTTTTTGGAAGGTACAACGGCAGCTGGAAAAACAACGGTTGGTGTTGGTGTCAAGTTTATGCGAGCAGTTAGCAGAAATTCGAAGAAGTTTCACATCATTGCAGCAAAGACAGTTGGTGTAGCTGAAAAGAATATCATTAATCAGGATAACGGAATTTTAGACATCCATAAAACAGCTGTCTACTGTGGTAATGGTGACAAAGATTCGAAGATTCCTCACATCAAGTTTGAGGGGAAAATCATTTATGTATTGGGGTATGACAACAAGGAAAAATGGAAGCTGGTCCTCGGTGGTCAGTATGGATGTGTCTATATTGATGAGGTCAACACAGCTGACATTGAGTTTGTTCGTGAGTTGTCCACGCGGAATGATTATTTGATGGCAACGCTCAATCCGGATAATCCTGATTTACCGGTCTACAAAGAATTTATTAACAAGGCACGGCCGTATAAAAAGTACGCAGGCGATGTGCCGGAAGAAATTATGCGAGACCTATCAGAACCAGCTAACCCTAAATGGCGTTACTGGTTTTTTACGTTTAATGACAACCTATCACTGACACCAGAAGCCATCCAGAAGAAAAAAGATGCTGCACCAGTTGGGACTAAGCTCTACAAAAATAAAATACTTGGTCTACGTGGCCGAGCAACAGGAATTGTCTTCGTTAATTTTGATAGTCAAAAACATGTATTGAGTAAGTCTTTTGTAAAGAATACTGTCACGTTCCAACGGTTCACAGCTGGACTAGATACAGCTTACTCAGCAAGTAGTCCGGATACAATTGCAATGATTTTCCAAGGGATATCTGATGACGGTAAATTATATACGCTGGATGAGGAAGTCTACAACAACGCTGAGCTTGATGTACCGATTGCACCATCTGATACTGTGGTCAAGTTTATCAATTTCCTAGAACGCAATCGTAGTGAATGGGGATTGGCGCGTGATGTCTTTGTTGATAGTGCGGACCAAGCAACAATTACAGAATTAAACAAATACAAGCGACAATACGGCTGTCTGTATATCTTTAACAATGCTTATAAGAAAACCAAAATTATTGACCGGATCAACTTCCAAATTGGTTGGTTAGCTCAAGGTTGCTACTATGTGTTAAGTCATTGTACGAATCATATCAAAGAGCTAAACACGTATGCGTGGAAAGAAGGAAAAGATGAGCCGGAAGATGCAAACGATCATACAATCAATGCGAATCAGTATGCGTGGTTGCCATACAGGAAGATAATCGGAAGAAAGGAAAACTAAAGTGGGAATAATGGATATGATCAGAAGGAGTATGAGAAGCTTTCTCAAACTGGAACAGGCACAGCCAAATGTCATCACAATTACAGAGGCAATGACGTTTGAAGATAATGCAGCCAAGAACCAAATATGGTACCGTGGCGACTCATACGAACTGGACCAGCTCTACAAGCAATTACCACACAGCAACATCAACTTTTGGGGAGCGACAAGTACTCCTGGGCAAGAAATTAGAAAGATTCACACAGGAATACCTGGTCTCATCGTTGATAGGTTGGTAGATATCACGCTCCACGATATGAATGATTTAGACTTTGCCGAGAAAGCGCAAGGGACTTTGTGGGAAGAGATTGCTGAAGATAGCAACTTCCACGATCAACTGCAGGAGGCGATTAAAGATAGTCTTGTGATGGGTGACGGTGCTTTTCGTATTTCATTTGATCCGGAACTTACAGCATTGCCTATTGTTGAGTGGGTTGGTGGAGATAGAATTGAAATCATCTACAACCGTGGAAGATTGAAAGAAGTTATTTTCCGCACGCACTTCACAGAACACAGACGGAGCTATTTGCTCGAGGAAATCTACGGATATGGCTCATTAACTTATAAGCTCTACAGGGGCGAAGCTGAGCTAGATATGAGCGCGACAGAGTACACTGCTAACCTTGTCGATGTGGAGTTCGATAAATCCATTATCTTGTGCTTGCCGTTTAAGATTTACACGTCACCTAAAGTAAAAGGCCGTGGTCAATCTATCTATGATCGTAAGACAGATGCTTTTGATAGCTTGGATGAGTCTTGGAGTCAGTGGATGGATGCTCTTCGTTCTGGACGATCACGAGAGTATATTCCTGAGAACTTACTTCCTAGAGATCCTTACACAGGCGAAATTAGTAAGGGCAATCCTTTTGACCATCGTTTTATCAAGGTCGAGACGGCGATGGGGGAGGATGCCAAGAACACAATCACATTGCAACAAGCCAATATCCCGCATGAAAGTTATTTGAGTACATATGTGACTGCACTTGATTTAGCTTTACAAGGTATTATTAGCCCGTCAACACTCGGTATCGATGTCAAGAAGCTAGATAATGCCGAGGCACAACGTGAGAAAGAAAAGGCAACTCTCTATACTCGTAATGCTATTGTGACAGCTCTGCAAGATTACCTGCCAAAGTTAATCAGTATGGTTTTGAATGCTGATAGCGTGCTTAAGAAAAACCCACTACAGAAAGTCAAGGTCGACGTGCCGTTTGGTGAGTATGCTAATCCTAGTTTCGAATCACAAGTTGAAACAGTTTCTAAGGCTAAGACAGGTGGTATCATGTCGATTGAAGCGAGCGTTGAGGAGTTATACGGTGACTCAAAAGACCAGAATTGGAAAGACCAGGAAGTGGCAAGAATCAAAGCAGAGCAAGGTGTGACAGAAGTCAACGTGCCGTCATTGAATGAAGCTGCTAACGATTTTGAGATAGAGAAGGAGGCTGAAGATGCTGAAGACGGTGACGATAGGACAGAGGATCTATCACATGAGTCAGAAGGAAGCGCAGGGACTTCTACAGGTGGCGAGCGATAATGTAGAGTTTGGTATATATGCTGTTGAGAAGAACAACAAGTTGGATATGCTCAACCTCAAAATGCCTAGTAAAACAGCTTTGAAACGACAATTGAGAAGTTTTAAGGCGCAAGGTTTTAAGGTGTACTGCAATGGCTTATGATGTATCTAAAGCATTTGAGCGAATTGAAAACGATCTGCTTGATTCTATGATTAGAAATCTCGGAAGGCATAAGGCAGAGGAAACTGCTGAAGGTTTTGAATGGGAACAATGGCAGGTCGCTCAATTGAAAGAGCTTGAACGATTTAAGCGATCCAATGCCAAAAAATATAGCAAAGAGTTTGCCAATATCAATAGCAAGATTTCTACAGCTATCCAAGAAGCCTATAAGCAAGGCATGGATGATGAGGAAATGTCTATCCTGGAAGCTATCAAGAACGGTTTTGAATTTAACAGTGGAACAGATAATCTGGGGGCTTCATTTTTCGCTATCAATGAACGAAAGTTGAATGCGTTACTTAACTCGATCGAGCATGATATGAAGACGGCAGAGCATGCTGTATTGAGGTATACAGACGACCAGTACAGGCGCACAATATTTGATGCTCAGGTAGCAGCTAACACGGGAGCTAAGACATATGAGCAATCAGTGGATATGGCCACCAAAGATTTTCTAAGTCGGGGAATCACATCCATCCAGTACAGTAACGGCGCCATGGTCAATATCGTATCGTATGCTGACATGGCCATTCGGACAGCAACCAAAAGAGCCTACCTAATGGGTGAGGGAGTCAAGCGCCAGGAGTGGGGGATTCATACTGTTATCTTAAACAAGCGATCGAATGCATGTCCTCTGTGTATGCCTTTTGAAGGTAAAGTATTGATTGATGATGTCTGGTCAGGAGGCAGTGCGGCTGATGGTCCATATCCATTGTTAAGTTCTGCAATGGCAGCTGGTTTGTATCACCCTAACTGCAAAGATAAGCATACAACTTATTTTCCCGGGATAAGTAGCGAGCCAGAGAAAATATTTACAAATCAGGAATTGGACGACATCAAGGAAAGACAGTTACTGGACAACAAAGTTCAGCATGCTAAGCGACAGGAGAAACGCTTTAGCAGATTATCGCAGTTCAGTCTCGATAAAGACAATGTTCAGAAGTACACATTAAGGGCGGAAGAATGGTCTAAATTTAAGTCTAATGCAGAAGAAAATCTAAAATATTTTGAAGTGGAAAAAGGATACAAATTATACCAAGAGTTTTCACTCGAAAGTGATAGTGATTACAAGAAATTCATCAATCGTCAGAGATTGCCTAGAGATACTAGTGGCGTAGCTTCGAAGAAGATTGCAGCAGAGACACGACACATGTATATCGAGGCGACTCGAAAAAAATTCAAGGATGGTACAGAGCTTGGACAAGCCTTGTTTGCAAGATTAGCCGACCAGTCGGCGATTGCAACTATTGCAGAAACAGGAGTTGTGAGATATGAATCTGGAAAACTCTTCCTGAACATGTATAAGGACGTAGACGACCCTCGCGGACCTGGTACTGGTTATTTCCATGAATTTGGCCACCAAATAGATGAGAAGCTAGGTTGGGAATTCACAAAGGATAAAAAAATACTGCAACTTCTACGTAAAGACTTTATCAATTTATCTGACGAGACTATTTTCGAAACAATCCATATCAACGATAAAGCCTCTTCGGCATCTGATATATTAGGAGCGTTGAGTGAAGGTAGAATACAAGGTAAGTATTCGCACTCGCTCGTTTACTGGGAGAAAAAAGGAAATATAGAGAGCGAGTTTTTTGCGCATGTGTTTGAGGCACAATTTGATGATGAACGCAGAGAAATACTTGAAAAAACTTTTCCTGAGAGTTATAATTATGTTATAAATAAACTAAAGGAGAGGTAGTCATGCGGATTATCGAAAGCTATCTACGTGTAGCAGAAAAAGCAGATACATTCAGCGACATCTTTGGATATCGTTTAGTAGCCCCGATTTTTCCTGTAGCGGCTATCTATGGACCACAAGAAGAGAGTGATATCTTTGAAGCAAAACTAGATAAATGTATCAAAGATCAATACGATTATTTTGCAGATGAGTACGGCTATGATTCAGATGAGAAAAGACGTAGACTGCAACGTGAGAAGTATGTATTTTACGATTGTTAATATCACAAAGCGCCGACAAGGTGCTTTTTTTGTACTCAGAAACAGGAGGTAACTATACGTAAGAAAGATTACAATAAATTACTGTAAATCGCTATAAAACGCGTCGAATTCGAGGCGTTTTTTCTTATACTCTAACCGTATGGAATCCCGTACGGTTTTCTTTTTGTCCGAAGACTGAAAACTACGTGGAGACACCAGTGACAATAACTGAAATAGGGAGACACCCTTAAAACTGAAAGGAGAACGCTATGTTCAAACGCAAACTATTTTTCCATAATGCAGATACAGGAACTGGCTCTGCAGGTGGACAAGACACGTCAAGCCAAACTCAACCAGCTAGCACTCCTGAGATTGACTATGACAAAATCGCTAGCATTGTCGAAGGCAAGCAAAAAATTGCTGAAGACACCGTGCTAAAAAATTACTTTAAGCAGCAAGGCTTGAGTGGCGAAGAAATGGCTCAAGCTATTACTGCTTTTAAGTCGCAGAAAGCTGATGCAACACCAGACATCACATCACTACAGCAACAGTTAACGCAGGCGCAAGCAAGTGCATTGCAAGCTAATTTAGAGCGAAATCTACAATTAGCAGCAATCGAGGAAGGATTGCCTGTTGGTGTACTACCTTATGTGATGAAATTGGCTGATACATCAACTCTCACACTTGAATCGAAACCAGAAGATTTCAAAGCTATTGTCGCAAAAGTGTTGGAAGACGTTCCTGCACTAAAGCCAAATAAAGAAGAGTCAACTGGGTTTCAACAAATCGGATCTACCGGTAAAACACAACAAACTAGCCAAACTGATGCCATTGCTGCAGCGTTTGGTCTTTAAGAATAAGAAAAAGGAGAATTAAATTATGACAGTTTATAATTACGCAGAACAATTCGAACAAGCTTTGCATCAGAAATATGCAAAAGAACTTGCGTCTGTAGATTTGTTTAACTCAAATCCGCAAGTGAAATTTATCAACGCTCAAACAATCAAGCTGCCAAACATCACAGTATCTGGTTACAAAGACCACAATCGTCAAACTATCGGTTTTAATTCTGGAACAATCTCAAACGATTGGGAACCAAAGAAACTCGAACATGACCGCGACATTGAATTTGCAATCGATCCTATGGATGTTGATGAAACAAACCTTGTCGTCTCTATTGCCAATGTCCAAAACACTCTGGAAACTGAACAAGGTATTCCTGAAAAAGATTGCTACGTGTTCTCAAAACTATACACAGAAGCTGGGAAGTATGCTGCTAATGGCGCCACTATCGACACTACAACATTGACTGCAGAAAATATCTTGCAAAAATTTGATGACGCCATGGAAAAAATGGATGAAGCAGGTGTTCCATCTGAAGGTCGCATTTTGTACGTCACTCCAGCTGTCAACAAGCTCTTCAAACAGGCTAAAGACATCCAACGTGTGCTAGGAGTGAATGGTTCAAATGGCGACGTCAAACGCTCTATCTATAGCCTTGATGATGTTAAAATCAAACAAGTGCAATCAGCTCGCATGAAATCACAATACAACTTTACAAATGGTTGTGTCGCAACAGATGAAGCGAAACAAATGAACTTTATCTTAATCCACCCATCTTGTGAAGTTGCTCGTGAAAAATACTCTTACATCAAAGTATTTACACCAGGGCATGACTCACGTACAGCTGATAACTATTTGCTCCAATCTCGCTTCTACATGGATGCATTCTTGATCAAGAATAAAGCAGCTGGTATTTTTATCAACGCGACAGCGTAAGAAAGGATGGTGTAGTATATGGTATTAAAAGCAATTAAAGGAGCTCGAGTCTATGATATCGATGAGTCAGCGATCAATGATTTTGTTGGTCGTGGCTTTGAAGTCTACGAAGATGGTGAATTAAAATATGGTGAATCTGTCGACAAGGTTTCAAAAGAAGAGTACGAAAAAGTTTTGGATGACTTGAAAAAAGCTAATGCTGAAATCAAGAAGCTGAAAGAAGCTAAGGAGTAACAGTCATGTATGCTAGTCCAGATTATTACAAAAAGACGTTTGTTGGTGTGATTTCTGCTGATTCAGAAGTTCTGGCTAGCAAACTTAAATCAGCTTCTGACAAGATTGATATACTTACGTTCAACCGAATCCGTAGCATTGGATTCGACAATCTGACGCAATTTCAGCAGGAAGTTATCCGAAAGGCTTGTTGTCAGATTGTTGATTTTGAGGAGGTTAATGCTGATTTGATAGCTACTACGGTTTCAAACTACAGTATTAATGGTGTGTCAATACAATTTGGATCAAATTGGAATATTGCTACAGAACAAGGTATTGTTATTTATCGCAAAACCTATGAACTTTTGAAGCAAACAGGATTGATGAGGAGGGTTATTTGATGAAATTTCCACAACTTGTCTTACCTCAATTTTGTCAGACGCCAATCACAGTCACAGTCAACCAAGAGGGAGTTTCTGAAGATGGCGAACCTTTAGAGGCGTTCAGAGCTAATCTAAAATGCAATTATCAGGACAGTGTCAAAACAGTTCTAACTGAACAGAAGAAGCTGGTCCAAATTACTGGGTCAGCTTATTTCGTTGGTGATATTGCACCGTATTTGCCTACATTGAGCGGTGGGACTGCAATTGTATTTGGTATTGTCAGGAGGATTGTGGACAGCCGGAAAGCCAGAAATCCAGATGGGACTGTTAACTATACCTACATCGGATTGGAGTGATGCTATGTTTGTGAATTCTACAGTAAAGCTAGATTTTGGCACTATCCGCAAACTGGAAAGGGCTCAAATCATAGCACTAGAACAGACTGCTGAATACCTGCATACAGAAGTTGTGCAGGCGCAGGTAGTGCCTTTTGATAAAGGTGTGTTGCAAGGTGATGCAATGGCTCCAGACTACTCACATTCATCCCAAGGTGTAGTAAGCCTGGTACATTCCACTCCTTACGCAAGACGATTGTACTTTCATCCTGAATATCAATTCCAGACGAAAGAAAATCCTCATGCAAAAGGAAAGTGGTTTGAGGATTGGGCTGATGGTGGCAAGAAGTCACACAAAATAAAACAAGCCTACGGGCGACTTTACAAACAAATCACGGGGGTTTAAGCATGATTACATTAGCTGAAGTCCGTGACTGGATTAAAACATTTAATGCAGCTAACAACTACTACATTGGTAAGATCGATAACAAGCAAGAAAACAGTATAGGAATTTACCAACGAAAGACAATCGATGGTCCTCGGGTAGCAATCGGAGGCAGATCACTGGCAAGCTATGATGTCAAATCAATCAGCATCTTAATTCACTGGAACAAGAATGCGAATGAGACTGAGAAGCGTGCTCAGTACCTCTACAATCGTCTATTTGAGGCTGAATCGGTTGTTATCGGTGGAACACCTATTAAGATGATTGCCTTATTACAGAACGAGCCTGTGGACGTAGGAACAGATGATAATAACGTGTATGAGCGTGTTATCGAGCTTGATTTATATTACGAAAGAGAAAGAGAGGGCAACTAATGGCTCAGAAAACTGGGGTATTCCCCGTATATGAAAACCAGTTCCAAGTAAATAAAGGAACTGCAGGAGTTGAATCACTTGTTGATATTGCAGACATGGAATCATTCTCAGTATCATTTGATAATGGTGTTGAAGAATGGAAACCATTTGACCAAAAAGGTTGGACACGCCGTTTGATGACTGCGAAGTCAGTTACAATTTCCGTTTCTGGTAAACGAAACGTAGGTGATGCAGGTAACGACTACATTGCAGGTCTTGCGTTTAAAAATGGTCGCGATTCTGAAGCGGACTTCCAATGGACTTTCCCAGATGGAACTAAAATCAAATTTAAAGACGCGGTTATCAATCTTAAGGACTTTATCTCGGGGGATTCAACTGGTGTTGCACCATTGTCATTTGACGTCATGTCAAATGGTAAACCGGAAGTGGTGCCAGCAGGTTAATTTAGAGGGTTTCGACCCTCTTTTTATTTTAAGGAGGAAATATGGCTGAAGCTGAAGAAACCAACGCAATAGCAACCATGGCTTTTATTGATACCGATACAGGTATTGAATACAAGGCTGGAGATACCGTTGATTTAAGCGGTAAATCCAAAGAGCGAATCAAAGCTATGGCAAGCAAAGAAAATCGAACTGGTCAAGTACTGATCAACATTTTATCTGAAGAAAAGGAAACCGAATAATGTCAAAAGTAATTGATATCACAGAAAAACTCAATTTTGAAGAAAATCCAAAATTGAAAATTAAAGATGCTGAAATTGAAGTCAATACAGATGCAACAACTGTACTGACTCTGATGCAGACTATCGGTGATGAAGAAGGTACTCCATCTGCCCAAAAAATGATGGAAATGTTTGAGCTAATCTTCCCTGAAAATAGTCGAAAAACACTTGATGAAATGCGTTTGAATTTTGCTGATTTAACTACAGTTATTGAAGCAGCGATGACATTGGTCATGGGAGAAGAAGAAGCGGGAGAACAGTGAGCCATACTATGACCTATTTGAGGATTTCGATTTAATCGTCAGTTCTCTTAGGACACAGTATGGCTTATCTGTATACTCTAATGAATTCAAGAATATGAAGTGGAAAGAGTTCAAGGCTCTCTTAGCTGGTTTGTCCGGAGAAACACCGCTTGGTCGAATCGTCCAAATTCGAAGCGAAGATGACCCTAAAATGCTAGAAGTATTTTCAGAAGGTCAGCACCGCATTCGAAACGAATGGAGATTGAGACTTGCTAAAGAGAAAACAGAACAAGATTTGACTCAAGTTCTTGAAGAATTAAAACAAGCCTTTGTTGAGATGGCTAAGTAGGAGGTGATAGCTATTGGCACAAACAGTTGGCCAGATTGGTCTTGACCTTGTCGTCAACGACAAACAATTTAAAGGGCAGATGAGTGGCTTGCAAGGGATGGCGACGAAAGCTGCCAAGATGCTTGCAGGAGCATTTGCAATCAAGAAACTCGTTGATTTTGGAGCTCAAGCTATCAAGCTCGGCTCAGATCTCAACGAAGTGCAAAACGTTGTTGACGTTGCTTTCCCACGCATGAGCAAGCAAGTCGATGACTTTGCAAAACAAGCTATGTATACCTCTGGGTTATCAGAGACCATGGCAAAACGATACATCGGTACATTCGGTGCGATGACTAAAGCTTTTGGTTTTAACGAACAAAAAGCTTATGAGATGTCAACAGCCTTAACTAGTTTAGCGGGCGATGTGGCATCTTTTTATAATATTAGTCAAGATGAAGCCTACACAAAGCTGAAATCAGTCTTTACTGGTGAAACAGAGACACTTAAAGATTTAGGTGTGGTCATGACTCAATCAGCACTTGATGCCTATGCAATGGCTAACGGTTTTGGAAAGACGACACAAGAAATGTCTGAGGCTGAAAAAGTTGCTTTGCGGTTCGCATTTGTAACAGACAAGCTTTCATTGGCTAGTGGCGACTTCGCTAGGACATCGGATAGTTGGGCTAACCAAGTTAGGATTATGAAGCTACAGTTCGAAAGCTTTATGGCAAGCGTCGGAGTTGGCTTGATTAACATTTTTACCCCTGTTATCAAAGTTATTAACTTTTTGCTCAGCAAATTGCTGACAGTAGGTAATGCTTTTAAAGCATTGACGGAGCTATTTACTGGCAAGAAGTCTATGAAAGGCTCCGGTATCCAAGAGACAGCTGATGCAGTTGGTAGTTTAGGAGAGGCTTCTGATGGTGCAGCAGGAGGAGCTGGCAACTTAGGAAAAGCCGCCAAAGGAGCCGGAAAGGCTGCGGATGGAGCTGGTAAAGCAGCTAAGAAAGCTGCTCAAGAAATGAAATCTCTCATGGGATTTGACCAAATCAATAAACTATCTGACTCATCCGATAGCGGAGATGGTGGTGGAGATTCTGGAGGCAGTCCTGGTGGTTCAGGTGGCGGAGGTGGTGGAACACCTAAAGGCGCTGAAGTCGATATGGGGAAAATTGCTGAAGGCGGGAATCAATTAGACGGTCTATTTGATGGATTGTTTAAACGATTGCTTGAACTCGTCAAATTGTTCCAGGACGGATTCAATGCATCATTTAGATTCGATGGTGTTGAACGCCTTCAGAGTGCTTTAAAGCGAATTGGTGAATTACTACAAGAGATTTTTACAGATCCAAAAGTTGTTGCTTCTTTTCAAACTATGCTTGATAAGATAGCTTATGCTCTAGGGCAGTTTACTGGCTCGATGGGGACTGTTGCTCTCGGGATAGGAGTCTTTATAGCCGAAAGTATAGCCAACGGACTACAGCGCCAAAAAGAGCGTATTAAAGGTGCTCTCGTGTCTCTATTCACCAACATAGGAAATGTAGCTGAGGTTGCTGGTAATATCGTTCAAGCTTTCTCAAATGGTTTTTACGATGTCATCACATCTTCTGGCGCTGTTAGAATTGGCAGTGCGATTGTATCTGCGTTTTTAAGTGCTGGTAGCACAGTAATCGAATTAGGCAGTAAGATAGCAGGAGATTTTGCTAAAGGAATTGAAAAAGCAATAGTTCCGAATGTTCCACAGTTAGTAAAAGCCTGGACAGGATTATTAGATGGCATCGCTCCTGTTTTTGAAAGTTTAGAATCACTGGTAGATGATGTTGGTGATGCGTTGAAACGTGTGTACGATGACAAAGCAAAACCATTTATTGACTCTTTGACAAGTGGTTTTGGTCAGTTGATGAAAAGCTTTTTGGATGGGTGGAATACTTACCTCAATCCAGTTCTATCAAAATTAGGCGAAAAGTTTTCGGAAGTTTATGACGCTCATGTAAAACCAGCTATCGATAATCTCTCTATGCTTTTAGGTAGTTTTTTTGATTTTTTCAAAGCTGCTTGGGAAGACTTTGTTTCGAATGTAGATGTCGAAAAATTCATGGAGATTCTTAGTGGATTAGTAGAAGTTGTCGGTACAACGTTGATCAATGCTATTGCGGCACTCTCTGATATTATCAGTGGTCTTGCTCAAGCTCTATCTGGTTTGATTGATTTTGTAACGGGTGTTTTTACAGGTGATTGGGATTTAGCTTGGAACGGAATTAAAAATCTATTTTCCGGCATTATCAAATCTCTCTTGGCCGCGCTTGGAATTGACATCGATTCGATGATTGCAGAGTTCACCCGTTGGTGGGAATCTGTTAAGACCATTTTTGCACCTGTTGTTCAATGGTTCAAGGATAAGTTTAAACAAGCTTGGGATGCCATTGTTGCTATCTTTACCGGTATTGGTTCTTGGTTTTCTCAACGCTACAATGAGTTAAAAAGCAATCTTGCTTCTATTCCTGATTGGTTCAAAGACAAATTCCACAGCGCGTGGGCAGGTTTAACAGGTATCTTCAATCCTATTGCAAGTTGGTTTGCAGGGAAGTGGAGTAATATTCAATCTGCTCTTGCTAGCATACCAGGGTGGTTTTCTTCAAAATTCCGCGAAGCATATAACAATGTCAAGAGTGCATTTTCGGGCATTATCGGGTTCTTTAGCGGACTTTGGGGGCAAATACGCTCAACGTTTACTCACGTTGGAACCATGGTTGGAAGTGCCATTGGCGGTGCTGTACGTAGCGTTATTAACGGGGTGCTTGGCACGGTAGAAAGCACAATCAATAGTGGTATCAGCTTACTCAATGGCGCTATTAGCGTGATTAATAAATTACCTGGTGTAAATATCGGTGGATTTAGTTACATTGGACTACCTCGACTTGCTCAAGGTGGCTTTGTTAAGGCCAATACACCACAAATTGCCATGATTGGTGACAACAAGCATTACGGTGAGATTGTTGCTCCGGAAAATAAAATGCTTGAAATGGCACGTCGTGCAGCGGAATTGTCAAATAATGGCGGTGGACCAGAAGTTCTAGCCTTACTGACACAGTTGTTACAAGCGGTTCGTGCTCTTGATTTGACAATTGATGGTGATAAAATCACCAAGAAGATTGTAGATAAAATCAATGAAATTGCAATTAAAACAGGGGAATCCCCCCTCATGATTTAGGAGGTATGCATGAGTGAAATATCAGTAGGTGGAGTAGCTCTTGCTTCTCCAGTTGAAATCAGCATCAATAATGAGATTATCTGGTCATCTTCTACGGGTCGTAGTGCTAGTGGATTGATGACGGGTGACGTCATTGCAGAAAAACGTACATTCTCCATCAAATGGGGAATTATCACGGAAGCAGAAAGAAATCTTATCAAGTCTAAATTGGTAGCCGGATTTTTTACTGCAAACATTTTAGGACAGTCTATCACTGGTTATCGCGGAACTATCACAGAGACAGTAATGGGGCGTCTGAGTGACGGTGTGACCTATTACAACGGCTTATCTGTATCTATTATCGAGCAGTAGGAGGAATTATGCTAGAAGTAACATCAGATTATATCAAAGCAATAGAGAACCATCTGCGCGTGTTTGAGGCTAACTTTGACTTAAATGGTAAGAGATACACAAAAACCAAAATTGCATCAGCTACTTACGACAGTTCCATCGGTAATAGTCATGATTTTACAATTGGTGGTGGGTACATCAATAGTCTAGAAATTGAAATTAAAGAGATTATTGAAGGTCTGCAAGAAATGATGCCGGCAACAATGTCGGTAGCAATTGCGGGTAAAACCGTCCCACTTGGCAAGTTTTTTGTTACCGAGGTCAAGCTAGATCGTAATGATAAAAAGACCAAAATTAAGCTACAGGACGAGTTTGTTAGATTGTCTGGTGCTTATGATAGTCAGCTTACTTATCCAGCTTATACAAGGGATATTTTATCAGAAATCGTGAGATTGACAGGTATCACGACAGATACTAATATCCAATTAGTAAATGATCAAGTTGCGAAGAAACTAGAAAAAACAAGTTATCGTGAGGCGTTAGTTTATTTAGCGCAATTATCAGGAAGCTTCGTCAGATTTAATCGTAATGGGAAGCTTGATTTTATCAAGCTAAAGACAACATCAAGACATATCACAAAAGATATGTATAAGCCAGGTGGATTAGAACGTGACGAGATACCTTACAGGTTGAAAGGTATTGAGTGTAAGTCTGCTGATAAGGTTGTGTATAAATCAGGATTGTCCACAGGTAATATCATGAAGTTAAAAAATCCATGGGTTACACAAGAAATTCTGGATCGTGTCTTCAATGAATACCGTGATTTTAACTTTTATCCATATACATTGTCCTGGCGTGGTGATATGACCATGGAATCCGGTGACTGGGTTACAGTACACTGGGATGAAAATATCTATTTTGATATTCCAATGCTGTCCTACAAACTTTCGTTTGATGGTGGTTTATCTGCCCATAGTAGTGGAAATGCTGCTGGAGTTGCACAAGGTACTTATAAATATAAGGGGTCCATGCAACGTCAAATAGAGTATTTGGACGAACTTATCACTAAACAAGGTAGTATGTACCTTGATACATCAAGCCCTACCAAACCAAAAAATGGAGATATATGGTTTAAACCTAATGGTGGCTATGTTGAAATGTGGGAACGTGTAGAAGGTTCATGGGTTAAAAAGGCAGACAGCGCTAATGTCGGAGAAATTGTCAATACGATAACCACTGATGAATTGCTAGCAAAAAAAGTTTCTGCAGCAATTGGTAATTACATTACGTTAAATGCCAAAAATATAACTGCTGGAGATCTGGATTTAGCACGTTTGCGAATCATGAATGGTTTGCAAGAGATTGTTTCCGTACGTGACGGCAAAGTTGTGATGAACATTGATAAGCTCACTATCAATGCTCAAGATGTAGCGACGAAAGAAGATCTAAAAAAAATTGAACTGACTCCTGGACCTCAAGGGGAACGTGGGCAACAGGGGGTACCTGGTGTCCAAGGTTTGCAAGGCCTGAAAGGCGACCAAGGTATCCCAGGAAAAACTGGAGCTGACGGACGCACTCCATACTTGCATAGAGCTTGGGCTAATTCTGCTGACGGTCGTGATGGTTTTAGTACAACAGATAGCACAAATAAGCGCTATTTAGGTACGCTAACGGATTTCACAGAGGCAGACAGTCAGGATCCTACACATTATAAGTGGACGGCTTTATTTAGCACGACAGAGCAATCAGGTAATATCTTACTAGGATCAAACACTGGATGGAGAAATAAACATCAGCAAGACTTCGTCTTGGCCGAACCTTTAAAATCTGGCAAACAGTACACTTTAAGCGCTAAATGGTGGAGGAGTGATAAAAGTACACTTAATTTTGGTATTCGTGAGAATCCTAGCGATAGCTGGCAGTGGATAAATTTAGCATATAGCTTTGAGCTGGATGTTTGGAGCGCTACTTTCACATCTAAGAAAAACCTTAACGCTGGAGACGTTGTATCATTCTTCACTGTAGAACTCGAAGGAATTGGTAATGCTGACTGGGCTGTTTTAACAGTTGGAGCCATACCTATGACGAGCTGGCAACCTCACTGGTCAGAGACTAAAAAGGATATTGACTCTAAAGCTGACCATAAATTGACTAATGGCCAATTAAATGCTCTAGCTGAAAAAGCTCAACTTCATGACGTAGAATTAAAAGCTAAAGCGACAATGGATCAGTTCAGTGATTTAGAAAAAGCCTATAATGCTTTGGTAAAATCAAATGCAGAAAGCCAAAAAAAATCTGAATCTGATTTAATCGAAGCGGGCAGAAGAATTGAGTTTTTATCAATAGAATTTGGTGGCTTGAAGGAGATGAAAAAGTTCATCGATACCTATATGAGCGCTTCAAATGAGGGGCTCATCATTGGAAAGAACAATGCTAGTTCATCAATCAAAGTCAGTCATGATAGGATTTCTATGTTTTCTGCAGGTAAGGAAGTAATGTATATTTCGCAAGGTGTGATTCATATCGACAACGGTATTTTCACCGCGTCAGTTCAAATCGGACGCTTTAGAACAGAACAGTATTATCTTGACAAAGATGTGAATGTTATTCGATATGTAGGAGGTTAAAAAGAGGAAAATGACTAAATTTATCAATTCTAGTGGCCCATTGCATTTGAACCTTTACGTCGAACAAGTTAGTCAGGACATTACTAATAACTCTTCGAAAGTAAGGTGGCGGGCTACTATCGACCGCGATGGAGCTTATAGAACATGGACTTATGGAAATATCAGTAACCTTTCTGTCTGGTTAAATGGCGCAAGTGTTCATAGCAGTCACCCGGATTACGATACGTCCGGAGAAGAGGTAACCCTCGCAAGTGGAGAGGTTACAATCCCTCATGACAGTGACGGGACAAAGACTATGTCTGTCTGGGCATCTTTTGACCCCAATAACGGAGTTCATGGCAACATTACAATTTCGACGAATTATACATTCGACAAAATTCCTAGGTCTACGCAAATTTCTAGCTTAGAAGGAAATCGAAATTTAGGCTCACTTCATACCGTTATATTCAATCGAAAAGTTAACTCGTTTACTCATCAAGTCTGGTATAGAGTTTTTGGAAGCGAATGGATTGACCTAGGGAAGAACCATGGAACAAGTGTATCCTTTACCCCATCTTTAGATCTTGCTCGACACTTACCTAAATCTAGTTCCGGGCTAATGGACATCTGTGTTCGAACATATAATGGGTCTACCCAAATTGGAAGCGATGTGTACTCTAATGGCTGGCACTTTAAAATCCCAGACAGTGTAAAACCTACCTTCACAGGTCTTTCATTAACTGACATGAATACGGTCGCAAGACGGCTTTTGGGTGGAAATGACTTTTTACAAATCATTTCAGATATCCAAGTAAACTTCAACAATGCGTCTGGCGCATATGGTTCTACCATAACTGGATATCGAGCTGAAATTGTTAATAGAAAAATGGTCGTAACTAAAAACGGTGGTAGTTTTGGTATCATGAACTTTAGCGGTTTGGCGACCATTCGAGCTTATGTTGTCGATAGTCGGGGCAAACAATCAGATACTAAAGATATTACTATCAACGTGATTGAGTATTATGCTCCCTCCTTTAGCTTCTCCGCACTTAGAACTAGAGGTAATCCAAATACATTGCAAGTGTTAAGAAATGCCCGAATAGCCCCTATAATGCAGTCAGGAAAGCAAAGGAATGTAATGTCCTTAACTTTCAAAGTTGCTCAGATAGGTAATGAGAATTTCACGGATGATAATGGGAGTGCATCTGGTAATTTTACAAGTGTTCATACATTGACTAATTCAGCTGCTAACATGGCGGGGAATTATCCATCGAATAAATCCTTTGTGATTATTGGTAAGCTTGAGGACAAGTTTACAAACGTTGAATTTTCTACAACAGTAGCAACTGAAAGCGTAGTAATGTCCTATGATAAGAACGGACGTGTAGGCATCGGTAAGGTTGCAGAATTTGGGAAACCAGGCTCATTAGATGTTCTAGGCGATATCTACTCGAATAACAAGCCAATTCAGCAGTATCAGCTGACCTCTAACAATGGAGGTCTAGGTAGAGGTAGTGCTCAATGGGATGATGTTTGGAACAAGCAAGCTACAGAATTTGGTTGGAGGTCTGGCAAATACGATGACAACCCAACAGGAAAAAACGGTGAGTGGGGTCTGTATCAAAATTTTTGGCTTGATAGCTGGAAAGGCGTCCAATTTTTCACCTCAATAGGGACAGGTCGTGTATTTGTTAGAACCTATAACAATGCCAATAAATGGTCTCCAACGCAATGGAAAGAGATTGCTACCAAAGATGACATTCAGAGCACACCTTGGCAAAATGCCAACCTACAAAATGGGTGGAGCCATCATCCTGAGTATGAAAAAGTGCAGTTTTCAAAAACGTTCGACGGGATTGTGTATTTAAAAGGGACGTGTAAAGGCGGAAAGACTACCCGTGAGTCAATTATCTTTACTTTACCTGAAAATTTCAGACCATCCACGACGCTATTCAAAACCGCTTTAAACAATGACTATGGCCCTGCCGTTGTCGGGATTTATCCAGGAGGTAACGTAGTCGTCAAGGGGAACGTTGACGCTACATGGCTCAACTTTGACAACGTATCATTCAAAATTTAAGGAGGAAATATGAAACTAGAATATGGCTCAAAATCACAGGAATTTGATGCAAGTGGAACAGCATCAGCTACCAAGGTCACACTTGTCAACTCAAATGGTGCTATCGTGCCAATTTTCTTACCAGCTGACAAAATCAGCTTGTCCAATACTGAGCTTTTTGAGTTAGCTCTTGAGGTTGTCTATCAAGAAAACTTCCCAAAACGGGCTGAAAACGAGAGGTTCAGCCAGGTGGATGCGCAACTCAAGCAAAATAAGGAAATGGCAACTAAGGTAGAGCAAGCGGCCGTAGAGAATAAGGAAAATCTTGACACGGTATCATCTATCACTGAGGTTCTGATCGCTCTGGCTATTTCTCAAAACGGAGGCATGCCCACGAACACTTATAGCAAGGTTGCTCAGTTCATCAAGCCGCTTGTGAAAGACCGTCGTTATGGGAATGACGATATCGTATCAATGCCTTACCCATACGATACAAATCCGAAATGGCCAAAGGAAACACCCACAATCCTGAAATTCCAGATGCAACCATCTGAAGGGTACACCTGGAAAGAGCAACCTCTTGCTGAGATGCTACAGAAGGGCATTCTTACGGTTGTTATGCCACGTATTGAGTAAAAGGAGGTTATATGCCGATTGAAGAAGCTGAAAAAATCGCTCAAAGCCAAGTTGCTTGGGCGATTTTATTTATCTTACTTTTCTTTATCATCATTCGATATCTTATCAAGACTTCGGACAAGCGTGAAAAGAAGATTATGGATTTGCATGAGCAATCAAAGGCTGACTCTAACAGACGAGAAGAACGTTTGATGACTCACCTGGAAAAGACTACTACAGAATTAACCACAATCACTCACACGGTCGGAGACATTCAAAAAGAAATGGTCCGCATGAACGACCGCATGGAAGAAATCGAAAAAGGAGAATAACACATGCAACAAATTACTGAAATTATTATCGCTTCAGCTACTGGAATCTTGACCATTTTGGCAGGTATCGCGGTCAAATCGATTAAGGATTTTTTGATTAAAAAAGGTGGTGAAAAGACCATCAAGATTGTCGAAATCCTTGCTAAGAACGCGGTCAACGCTGTGGAGCAAGTAGCTCAAGAGACAGGCTTCAAGGGCGAGGAAAAGCTGGAACAAGCCCGTACGAAAATCCGTGCTGAACTCAATAAGTACAATATCAGCATGACTGATAAGGACTTGGATACATTCGTTGAGTCAGCAGTCAAACAGATGAATGATGCGTGGAAAGGGGAATAATAATGGATATTGATACAAGTAGACTAAGAACTGACTTACCACAGGTGGGGGAGCAACCATACAGACAAATTCATGCACACTCAACAGGAAATCCAAATTCAACTGCCCAAAACGAAGCGGACTATCATATGCGTCGTCCTGTTGATTCTGGCTTCTTCTCTCACGTTGTCGGCAACGGCCGTGTGATGCAGACCTGGTACACAGACATGGGAGCTTATGATGTAGGTGGAGGCTGGAACGTTGAAGGCTATGGACAAGTAGAATTGATTGAGAGCCATGCTACTAAGGAAGAGTTCATGCGCGATTATAAGATCTATGTTGAACTACTGCGAAACCTTGCTGATGAAGCAGGAATTCCGAAAACGTTGGATTCTGATAGTTTGGCTGGAATTAAGACGCACCAATACTGTACGTATAACCAGCCACGAAACTACTCTGACCACGTGGATCCGTATCCTTATCTTGCAAAATGGGGCATCAGCCGTGAGCAGTTTAAAAAGGATATCGAAGGTGGCTTATCTGAAGCTGGCTGGAAACGCAATGAAACCGGCTGGTGGTGGGAGGAGTCAGATGGCTCGTATCCGACAAAACGCTGGAAGAAAATCAACAATGAGTGGTTCTACTTCGATGAACGTGGATACTGCCTAATCAACCGTTGGTTCAATGATGGCAAAGATTGGTTCTATCTTGACAAACGTGGCGCAATGGTCACAGGCTGGATGTTCCTCAACCATCGATGGTATTTCTTCAAATCAGACGGTCGCATGGCCACTGGTTGGGTGAAATACCGTGAAACCTGGTATTTTATGGAAGAAAAAGATGGCTACATGCTCTCTAAACAATTCATTAAGTCAGGCGATGGCTGGTACTATTTGAAAGCCAACGGTGAACTTCACACAGACCCAGCATTCAAAACAGAACCAGACGGGCTTATCACTATCGTCGATAAACCAAAAGAAGAAAAATAAAAACAGAAAGAATTTCAAAATAGATTACACTAGCCCGCAGGCTCAGGCTTGCGGGCTTTTTTTGTTTTATAAGGGGCAAAAAAGGGGCAAAAATGTCGTAAATGTCTGTAAAACGATGTAAAAAGTCAACTTTGCTCTCGCTTTAAAGCTCTAAATTTCAACGTATTGTGAAACAGTGTAAATTATCGTATCGCCTATAACTGTTGTGTGCTCTTTTTTCGTGCTTTTTTCGAATAAATAAGATAAAATAGCCTAGAATAAATGATTATAGAAAAGAGAAAAATATGAAAATTCGTGGTTTTGAATTGGTTTCGAGTTTTACAGATGAAAGTTTGCTACCTAAGCGTGAGACGGCTCATGCAGCTGGTTACGACTTAAAGGTTGCT
>CAUVGG010000001.1:0-46855 GCA_963551305.1 uncultured Streptococcus sp. | reverse complement strand
TCACATCTAACGTTGCTTACTCTAAACAAACTGGTAACTCACCAGTCCACAAAGGTGTATACCTCAACGAAGATGGTTCTGTGAACTTGTCTAAACTTGAATTCTTCTCACCAGGTGCTAACCCATCTAACAAAGCTAAAGGTGGATGGTTGCAAAACTTGAACTCACTTGCTAGCCTTGACTTTGGTTATGCAGCTGATGGTATCTCATTGACAACTCAAGTTTCACCTCGTGCTCTTGGTAAAACTCGTGACGAACAAGTGGACAACTTGGTAACAATCCTTGATGGTTACTTCGAAAACGGTGGACAACACTGTAACTTGAACGTTATGGACTTGAAAGATGTTTATGACAAGATTATGAATGGCGAAGATGTCATCGTTCGTATCTCAGGATACTGTGTAAACACTAAATACCTCACTCCAGAACAAAAAACTGAATTGACACAACGTGTCTTCCACGAAGTTCTTTCAATGGATGACGCATTGAGCTAAGATTCAATTAGAATGGAAAGAAAGCTAGTCGATATGACTGGCTTTTTGCGTCCTTGAAAAATTTTAAAAAATTAGTCAAATTTGGTCAAAAAGTTATTGACTTTTACTGACCAAAGTGATATAGTAGAAACATAAGGAAAATGAATTCCTTAAAAAGCTCATTTTCAACGAATTAGTCTTTGAGAATGAGGTATAGAATCCCGAGAAAGGGGTGAGGCCTATGTTGAATCTAACAGAATTTGAAAAGAAGATTATAAAAGGCTTATTTAAAAAAGAAAAACCAGAAATTATACGTAGAGTAGCGATTTAGCTAGTCTAAATTTTTTAAAACAAAGGTCAAAGATAGTCAATATCAGAGATCGCATATAATTAAGAATAAACGAGGTAAAGAATATGAACAACAACTTTAATAACTTTAACAACATGGATGATTTATTTAACCAATTGATGGGTGGTATGCGAGGATACAGTTCTGAAAACCGTCGCTACTTGATTAATGGACGTGAAGTGACACCTGAGGAATTTGCTCATTATCGTGCAACTGGTCAATTACCAGGAAATGCAGAATCTGATGCGCAAATGCAACAACACGCTTCAGGTATGAAACAAGACGGTGTCCTTGCTAAACTAGGTCGAAACTTGACCGCAGAAGCTCGCGAGGGCAAATTGGATCCTGTTATCGGACGAAACAAGGAAATTCAAGAAACATCTGAAATCCTCTCACGTCGTACCAAAAACAATCCTGTACTTGTCGGAGATGCAGGTGTTGGTAAGACAGCAGTTGTCGAAGGTCTAGCACAAGCTATTGTGAACGGAGATGTTCCAGCTGCCATCAAGAACAAGGAAATTATTTCTATTGATATCTCAGGTCTTGAGGCTGGTACTCAATACCGTGGTAGCTTTGAAGAAAACGTTCAAAACTTGGTCAATGAAGTAAAAGAAGCAGGAAATATTATCCTCTTCTTTGATGAAATCCACCAAATCCTTGGTGCTGGTAGCATTGGTGGAGACAGTGGTTCTAAAGGGCTTGCAGATATTCTCAAGCCAGCTCTCTCTCGTGGTGAGTTGACGGTTATTGGGGCAACGACTCAAGACGAATATCGTAACACGATTTTGAAGAATGCGGCTCTTGCTCGTCGTTTCAACGAAGTCAAGGTCAATGCTCCTTCAGCAGAGGATACTTTTAAAATCCTTCAAGGAATTCGTGATCTTTATCAACAACACCACAATGTCATCTTGCCAGATGAAGTTTTGAAAGCAGCAGTGGATTATTCTGTCCAATACATTCCTCAACGCAGCTTGCCAGATAAGGCTATCGACCTTGTCGATGTAACGGCAGCTCACTTGGCGGCTCAACATCCAGTAACAGATGTTCATGCTGTTGAACGTGAAATAGAGGCAGAAAAGGACAAGCAAGAAAAAGCAGTTGAGGCAGAAGATTTCGAAGCAGCTCTTAATGCTAAAACACGTATTGCAGAATTAGAGAAGAAAATCGAAAACCACACAGAAGATATGAAGGTGACTGCGAGTGTTAACGATGTGGCTGAATCTGTAGAACGTATGACTGGTATTCCGGTATCACAAATGGGGGCATCAGACATCGAACGTTTGAAAGATATGGCCCATCGTTTGGAACACAAGGTTATCGGTCAAGATAAGGCAGTAGAAGCAGTGGCTCGTGCTATCCGTCGTAACCGTGCTGGTTTTGATGAAGGCAATCGCCCAATCGGTAGCTTCCTCTTTGTAGGTCCAACTGGGGTTGGTAAGACGGAGCTTGCTAAGCAATTGGCGCTCGATATGTTTGGAACCAAGGACGCAATTATCCGTTTGGATATGTCTGAATACAGTGACCGCACAGCTGTATCTAAGTTGATTGGTACAACAGCAGGTTATGTGGGTTATGATGACAATAGCAATACCTTGACAGAACGTGTTCGCCGCAATCCTTACTCTATTATTCTCTTGGACGAAATTGAAAAGGCTGATCCTCAAGTAATTACCCTTCTCCTCCAAGTCTTGGATGACGGTCGTTTAACTGATGGTCAAGGAAATACCGTGAACTTCAAAAACACTGTCATTATCGCAACATCAAATGCTGGATTTGGCTATGAAGCTAACTTGACGGAAGATGCAGACAAACCAGAATTAATGGATCGTTTGAAACCATACTTCCGTCCAGAATTCCTTAACCGCTTTAATGCAGTTATCGAGTTCTCACACTTGAATAAGGAAGACCTTTCTAAGATTGTGGACTTGATGTTGGCTGAAGTCAACCAAACCTTGGCTAAGAAAGGAATCGACCTTGAAGTTAGCCAAGCAGCTAAGGACTTTATCACAGAAGAAGGCTATGACGAAGTTATGGGTGTTCGTCCTCTCCGTCGCGTAGTTGAACAACAAATTCGTGATAAGGTGACAGACTTCCACTTGGATCACCTAGATGCTAAACATCTGGAAGCAGATATGGAAGATGGCGTTTTGGTCATTCGTGAGAAAGCCTAACTCGAGATTTTGAGAATAAAAAAGAACCAGTTATTGTAACTGGTTCTTTTGTGTTCAGATGACATGGCGTTCAAAGGCATCATCTGAAATACCTTGTTCCAGGATGAGTTTAGCCCATTCTTTAGCAGAAAAGAGGCTGTGGTCCTTGTAGTTTCCACAAGATTCTATGGTTGTTCCAGGTACATCTTCCCAAGTAGTCGTTTCAGCGATTTCCTTGAGCGAATCCTTGATAACAGCAGCAATCTCAGCGCTGGTATGACGTCCCCACATAATCATGTGAAAACCTGTACGGCAACCAAATGGTGAACAGTCAATCATCCCGTCAATGCGGGTACGGATGAGTTTGGCCAAGAGGTGTTCGATAGTGTGAAGGCCAGCAGTAGGGATAGAGTCTTCATTTGGTTGCACCAAGCGGATATCAAAGTTGGAGATGACATCTCCCTTTGGTCCTGTTTCTTCCCCAATCAAGCGAACATAGGGTGCTTTAACAATGGTGTGGTCAAGTTCAAAACTTTCAACAATAACTTCTTTTGACATGGTAAATCCTTTCAGTTTTCTTCTTTCATTATATCATAAAGACTGCTCTTGATGAAGTTTGATAAATGACTTTTTGAGACTAGCATTATAACAAAGTCTCCATACAAAACTCGCAGAATTATAAAGAAAAACTGAGTTCTTTCTAATGAAGCTAGAGCAACTTCTGAAAGATGGAGTCAACTTTTAGAATTTTTGCTTGATTTCTGAACTAATTCTGAACTAGATTGGATATACTGTAGGAAATAAAGATAAAGGAGTTCAGTATGGAACATATAGTGAAAATAGAAGGAGTCTGCAAAAAGCATGGCAGTAAGCAGATTTTAGAAGATATTTCTTTTACAGCTAGAAGCGGGCGGATTACAGCTTTTCTGGGTCCAAATGGTGCAGGGAAAAGTTCGACCTTGAGGATTCTCTTGGGGTTAGATCGGGCGACAGCAGGGACTGCGACTTTTGATGGACAAACCTATCAGTCAATGACCTATCCACTCAGAACGGTAGGTGCAGCCTTTGATGGCATTGGCGGTTTGCCAAATCGTAAGGTCTATGATCACCTGCGAATTATTGCGGCGAGTAATGCTATTCCCAAGTCTCGGATTGATGAGGTTTTGGAGATGACTGGAATCGCTCATAAGAGGAAGGACCTCTTGTCAAGCCTGTCTCTGGGGGAAGGTCAACGCTTGGGTTTGGCAGCAGCTTTGCTGGGTGATCCTCAGTTTCTTATATTAGATGAGCCGACCAATGGACTGGATCCAAGTGGGATTAAGTGGTTTAGAAAGTTCATCCGTCAGCAGGCTGATTTAGGGAAAACGGTACTTCTATCATCCCACATCCTGTCAGAGGTGCAAATGGTGACAGATGATGTGGTCTTGATTCATCATGGGCGAATTATTGAGCAGGGACGATTGGAAGAGGTGCTGCAAGATTCAGACAGTCTAGAAGATCTCTTCTTTGATTTGACAGAGGAGGTTTAAGATGAAAGAAACGATGTCTTTATTGCATTCAGAATGGTTGAAAATCCGCTCAATCAAGGCTTTCAAAGTGAGTGTGGCCTTCATGCTGCTATTGGTGCCTGTCGTATCCTGGTTGGAGGGCCGACAGTATCTGTCTATCGGCTTGGATGCTACGCCTGAGACGGTTCCTAATCTGATAAACGCCATTGATCCGCTGGAATATCTAGGTCTCAACGGGGCTTCTATGGCGGTCATGGTTTTGGTCATTTTAGCTGGAATTTTGGGAGCTATGGAATTTCAGTCTCATAGCTTGAGAACCAGTCTCTTGACCTGTAATAACCGCCTGAAGTTGCTTGTGGAGAAACTCATGACCTTTACTTGCTTTTCTCTTGTTACTAGCTTTTTATCAATCTACTTTAGTTATATGGTCATGCATCTGGCTTTAGGAAAGGAAGGGCTTGATCCGATTTCGCTCAATCAGGCAGCTTGGAGTTTAATCTTGTGGAAAACCTTATCTCTAACCTTATTGGGTATCCTTTCGTTTTTGTTAGGTTTATTGGCTCGGACCATGCTAGTTCCTCTGCTTTTTCTCGTACCACAGATCTATAATCTGGGAAACTACCTGGCAGCTCACACGAGTTGGGGAGTTTATTTGCCACAGCCAGCAGGAGAGTTGTTTACTGCAACGCCAACTTCCCAATATGTCAACAATCCCTTGCAAGGGCTGTTGATACTTGGTGCATGGTTGCTAGTCATCGGCGGCATGGCTTCTCTGCGCTTTTTGAAGACGGATTTAGGAGGGCGATACTGATGATAAAAGCTCTGCTTAGAAGTGAATGGATTAAGTTCCGTTCTTATTATCTCGCTCTTGGTGCAGCTTTAGTGGCTATGGTAGCTGTTCCATTTTTTCTGATGAATCTTGACTACAGTCAGACAGCAGTTGGTCAGACGAAGGCTCTGAGCGAGGTTTTGCATGCCCTCTATCTGGCGCAGCCTGTCATCGTCATCTTTACTTCTTTCTATTTTGCCCAGGAGTTTGTCAAGTCTGGGATGCGAACGAATTTTCTAACCGTATCAAATAGAAAGGCTTGGTTGGCTGGGAAATTCCTTTTTCTGGACTTGCTGCTCTTGGTTCTCTACAGTGTCATGATAGGCAGCTGTTTCCTTGTTATGCTGGCTCGTTTTGACCTAGGCTTTAGCTGGTCCTTACTAGAGAAATTCCTCTATTACAGCTCTTTTGGTCTTCTCAGCAATATTTTTCTGGCTTTTTTAGCTGCCTGCCTCGCTTTGCTATTTCAATCTTGGATTGTGCCGGTGTCGGTGCTCTTTCCTCTCTTGATTGGTCTCAGCCGTTTATTGGCAACTTTCATCAAAGAAGCAAAATACCTGCCCGATCTGGCTACGCTAAATCTTTTTGAGTATGAAGGACTTCAGCATTCAATAGATCTCTCAGGGCTGGGAATACAGCTGTTATGGTTAGCTTTGGTTTGGAGCTCTGCTATATTCTTAACCTTGAAACGAGATGTTCGCTAGAGGTATGCTATAATGGAAATCATGAGACAGTATCGTATTTTGCTGGTTGATGACGACCAGAGCATTTTGAAGCTGGTGAAAAACGTCCTAGAGCTAGATGCTTATGATGTGACGACGCTTGATCGGATAGAAGACCTAGAGCTGACGTATTTTGTCGGATATGACTTGATTCTGCTGGATGTGATGATGGAGCCTGTTAATGGTTTTGAGCTGTGTTCCTACATTCGTCCTCATCTTTCGTGTCCAATCATCTTTCTGACGGCTAAGGAATTGGAGGCGGACAAAGTGGAAGGGCTCTTTCGCGGAGCAGATGACTATATTGTCAAGCCTTTTGGAACCAAAGAATTGCTGGCGCGTGTCAGAGCTCATCTTCGGCGGGAGGAAAGACGGGAGGAGCGCTATTCTGAAATTGCTTCTTGTCAATTTTATCCAGAGCGCTATGAAGTTGCCTGTTTTGGTAAAGTCTTGAAATTTTCAGAGCGAGAGTTTAAGTTGCTGCATTTACTAGCTAGCAATCCCAAGCAGACCTTTTCAGCTGAACGCCTGCATACCTTGCTTTACCCAGAAAGCTCAGAAACACAGCTTCGTTCCATCTCAGAATACGTATATCAGATTCGTCAAAAATGCAAACAAGAGGGGCTGCAAGCAATCGCAACTGTGAGAGGAGTAGGCTATAGATGGCAATTAGAACCCGAAATTTCAAAAGCCTAGTCTGGACAACCAGTTTAAAAATCGTCTTTTTCCATGTTTTGATTTTTGTGCTTATAGGTTATGAATTTACGCAAGGAAGTGATCACGTTCTTTTCACCTTGTTCTTTTGGGCAGGGAGCTTGCTGCTGATTACTTTTTATCATATTTTGAAATTGCTCCGAAAAATCGACAGGGAAATAAAAATGCTAACGAGCGAGAAGCTTTTAGAAGAAAATCAAAGTCAGCTTTTTCGGATTGAGGAAATGCTAGAAGTCTATAGCGATTTACGGAGCAGCCACCAAGAAAATGCTCGTCTTCTAGAAAAAGAGCAGCAGCATAATCAGGAGTTGATTTTACAGTTATCAGCGACATCGCACGATTTGAAAACACCCCTAACTGTGATTAAGGGGAATGCTGAGCTCTTGGAATTGGCGCAGTTGGGCTATCCACAGGCAGACTATGCTGTTGAGATTTTGCAGGCTAGTCACAAGATGGAAGAGTATTGTGGATCTTTGATTGATTACGCTAAGACTTTTCAGATTGATGCTAATCAGTTCAGTCAGCTTTCATTGGAGGACTTTTTGGCTGATCTCCAGGACGACTGGGCACTGTTCAGCAAACAGGAAAGCTATCGTTTTTCTCTCCAAGAAGATTGTGAGCTTAGTCTGATTTTATCAATTCATTTGGGTTATCTCAAGCGAGCTTTGCTCAATATTTTACTGAATGCGCTTGAACATGCTAATCAGGACCAAAAGGAAGTGAAGCTGACGGTATCAGTGCAGCAGGATCAGTTGGTTTTTGCTATCTGGAACAACGGCCCTTCGTTTTCAGAGGAGATGCTGCTGGGAGCGGAACGGCTCTTTTACCAGAGTGACCAAAGCCGCAATTCAGCTAATCCCCATCATGGTATCGGCTTAGCCTTTTCTAAGCAGGTAGCTCTCTTGCACGGTGGTCGTCTGACCCTGCTCAATCTAGACCAAGGAGGAGCCTGTGTCGAGTTGACAATTTCATTGAAATAAATGAGAATGGAAAATCATAAAAACGCATAATACCAAGTGTCCAAAAGACTTGATATTATGCGTTTGATTTTTTTATTATGTAAAGATTTACTGGATTTTTATCTCGAATTGAGTTTTTGTCCAGCCTTGTTTATTTATTTGCGATACAAGCGATCGTATTGGTAGAATGGGTCAAAGGTTACGTTGATACCTAGTTTGCGAAGGACGTTCTTGTCTTCATCGGTCAAGATGATGGTTGAGTGGGCTTCGCTTCCTTTGAGGTTACCAAGTTCTTCCATGGCACGCGCAGCATCTGGATTTTCCATAGCTGTGATGGCTAGCGCAATCAAAATTTCATTTGAGTGGAGGCGAGGATTGCGGCTACCTAGATGATCGATTTTAAGACCTTGAATTGGTTTGACGACTTCAGGTTCGATTAGTTTCACTTCCTTAGCAATATCAGCAGATTTCTTGATGGCGTTTATCAAGGCGGCAGCTGTAGGACCAAAGAGTTCAGAGTTTTTACCAGTCACGATTTCCCCGCTTGGCAATTCAAGGGCTAGGGCAGGACCACCAGTTTCTTCTGCTTTTTGGCGTGCAGCAACAGCAACCTTACGGTCTGCAGGAGTGATACCGAGGTCGTTCATGAGCAGTTCAATTTTCTTGACAGCAGATTCGTCAACTTTTTCAGCTTTGAAATCAAGGACTGTTTGATAGTAACGACGAATGATTTCTTGTTTAGAAGCTTCGATAGCAGCCTCATTATCTGTAATAGCGAAGCCAACCATATTGACACCCATGTCTGTTGGAGAAGCGTATGGAGATTCGCCGAGGATGCGCTCTAACATGCGCTTGAGCACTGGGAAGATTTCGATATCACGGTTGTAGTTGACAGTGGTTTCTCCGTAGGTTTGGAGATGGAAGGGGTCAATCATGTTGACATCATCAAGGTCTGCGGTTGCAGCCTCGTAGGCCAAGTTGACTGGGTGATGAAGGGGAAGATTCCAAACTGGGAAGGTTTCAAATTTAGCGTAACCAGACTTGATGCCATTGATTTGATCGTGGTACATGTTTGACATACAAGTTGCCAATTTTCCTGATCCAGGTCCAGGAGCGGTTACGACAATCAAGTTGCGACTGGTTTTGATGTAGTCGTTTTTTCCCATGCCTTCTGGAGAAATGATGTGGTCCATATCAGTTGGGTATCCTTTGATTGGATAATGAAGATAAGAATCAATCCCGTTTTTATCTAACTGGTTGCGGAAGGCATCTGCAGCGGGTTGTCCAGCGTATTGTGTGATGACAACCGAACCAACAAAAATTCCCAGCTCATTGAATTTATCAATTAAACGAAGAACTTCTTGGTCATAAGAAATGCCTAGGTCGCCACGTGCTTTGGAATGTTCGATGTTGCTAGCATTAATAGCAATCACAACCTCAACCTGCTCTTTCAATTCTTGCAAGAGCTTAATTTTATTGTCAGGCTCATAACCAGGAAGTACACGAGCAGCGTGGAAATCTTCTAACATTTTGCCACCAAACTCCAAATAGAGCTTGCCATCAAATTGGTTAATGCGCTCCAAAATGTGGTCGCGCTGTAGATTCAGATATTGTTCAGAACTAAAAGCTTGTTTTTTCATTTTTTTACCTCTGACCTCTATTATAATAAAAAATTGGAAGATAGGAAACTACGGAGTTAAAAAAGAAATCAAAAAGATTAGGCAAACGCTTGCACTAAGTTTTAAAAAGCGCTATCATAGACTATAGATTATTAAAATAATGAGGTAAGCAGATGCAAGAAAAATGGTGGCACAATGCCGTAGTCTATCAAGTCTATCCAAAGAGTTTCATGGACAGTAACGGAGATGGAATTGGCGATTTGCCAGGAATTACTAGTAAGTTAGACTACCTAGCTAAGTTAGGAATTACAGCGATTTGGCTTTCTCCCGTTTATGACAGTCCTATGGATGATAATGGCTATGATATTGCTGATTATCAAGCGATTGCAGCTATTTTTGGGACTATGGAGGACATGGACCAACTCATCGCAGAAGCTAAGAAGCGCGATATTCGAATTATCATGGACTTGGTGGTCAATCATACCTCGGATGAACACGCCTGGTTTGTTGAGGCCTGTGAAAATTCTGGCAGCCCCGAGCGAGACTACTATATCTGGCGGGATGAGCCCAATGATTTGGAGTCTATCTTTAGTGGGTCTGCCTGGGAATACGATGAAAAATCGGGTCAGTACTATCTCCACTTTTTCAGCAAGAAACAGCCTGATCTCAACTGGGAGAATGAAAAACTTCGCCAGAAAATCTATGAGATGATGAACTTCTGGATTGATAAGGGCATCGGTGGTTTCCGTATGGATGTCATTGACATGATTGGCAAGATTCCTGATGAGAAAGTAGTCAATAACGGTCCTATGCTCCATCCCTATCTCAAGGAAATGAATCAGGCGACCTTTGGAGATAAGGATCTCTTGACAGTAGGGGAGACCTGGGGAGCAACGCCCGAGATTGCCAAGCTCTACTCTGATCCAAAGGGACAAGAATTGTCTATGGTCTTCCAGTTTGAACACATCTGTCTTCAGTATCAGGAAGGGCAACCTAAGTGGCACTATCAAAAAGAACTGAATATTGCTAAGTTGAAAGAAATCTTCAACAAATGGCAGACAGAGTTAGGTGTTGAGGATGGTTGGAATTCCCTCTTCTGGAACAATCATGACCTTCCTCGCATCGTCTCTATCTGGGGAAATGACCAAGAATACCGTGAAAAATCTGCTAAAGCCTTTGCGATTTTGCTTCATCTCATGAGAGGGACACCTTATATCTATCAGGGTGAGGAGATTGGGATGACCAATTATCCGTTTGAAAAACTGGACCAAGTAGAAGATATTGAATCCCTCAACTATGCGCGTGAAGCTCTTGAAAGAGGCATTCCGATAGAAGAAATCATGGACAGCATCCGTGTCATCGGTCGTGATAATGCACGTACTCCGATGCAATGGGATGAAAGCAAAAATGCTGGTTTCTCAACAGGTCAACCTTGGTTGGCAGTTAATCCAAACTACGAAGAAATAAACGTTCAAGAAGCACTGGCAAATCCAGATTCAATTTTCTATACTTATCAAAAACTCGTTCAAATCCGTAAGGAGAACAGCTGGCTGATTCGAGCCGATTTTGAATTGCTGGATACAGCTGACAAGATCTTTGCTTATATCCGTAAGGATGGTGACCGTCGTTTCCTAGTTGTGGCGAACTTGTCCAATGAAAAACAAAACTTTTCAGTAGAAGGAAAAGTTAAATCTGTCTTGATTGAAAACACTACAGCTAAAAAAGCAGTTGAGAAACAGACCTTGGCTCCATGGGATGCCTTCTGTGTGGAAATGACTGACTAAAATGAGAGAACTTCAAGCTTCAAAAGCTTGAGGTTTTTTACTAAAAATTATATAGAAAACCCTTTAAAATATATTTGTTAGAATTTTCTAAAAAATCTGGCGAAAGTCCTTGCTTTTATAAAAAAATAGGGTATAATGGTGAAAACACTATCTTTAAGGAGATTACTTATGAAATCGAAAAAGTGGCTCTTAGGAGCAGGTGCTATTTTGAGTGCGGCCCTTCTTTTTACTGCTTGTGGGAAAAGTGAAAAGAAGGCTGATGCGCCCAAGACATTCTCTTATGTCTACGCTATGGATCCATCTTCTTTGGATTATAGTGTGACGAGCAAGAGTTCAACTTCTGATGTTATAGCGAACGTTGTCGATGGCCTTTTGGAAAATGATAAGTATGGAAATTTAATTCCATCGCTTGCAGAAGACTGGTCCGTTTCTAAAGATGGCTTGACCTATACCTACAAACTTCGTAAGGGTGTAAAATGGTATACTTCTGAGGGAGAAGAGTATGCTGAAGTCAAGGCTCAGGACTTTGTTACTGGTCTAAAACACGCAGCTGATGGAAAATCAGATGGTCTTACTTTGATTCAAGATTCTATCAAAGGTTTGGCTGCCTACATCAGTGGAGAAAGCAATGACTTTTCTACTGTAGGAGTGAAAGCTGTTGACGATTACACGGTAGAATATACGCTCAACAAGCCAGAAAGTTTCTGGAACTCTAAAGTCACAACTGCGACCATGCTTCCAGTAAATGAAGAGTTTCTGAATTCTAAAGGGAGCGACTACGGTGCGCCAACACCATCAAGTATTCTTTATAACGGTCCTTATTTCTTGAAATCATTGACTTCAAAATCAGTCATCGAATATGAAAAGAATCCGAACTACTGGGATAAGGACAATGTTAAGATTGACAACATTAAACTAACTTTCTACGATGGATCAGACCAAGAATCTTTGATTCGTAGTTTTACGCAGGGTGCTTATACAACAGCTCGTCTCTTCCCAACAAGCTCAAATTTTGAGTCAACTAAAAAAGAATACGGCGATAAGATTGTCTACAGTCCACAAGAAGCAACAAGCTACTACCTCACTGTTAACGTAAATCGCCAGTCTTACAATAAAACAGCTAAAACAGACGAAGCTCAAAAAACATCAACAAAAGAAGCTCTTCTTAATAAGAACTTCCGTCAGGCGCTGAACTTTGCCCTTGACCGCCATTCTTACACTGCTCAGTTGAATGGTGAAGAAGGTGCGGACAAAATTATCCGTAACAGTCTAGTACCTCATGACTACGTTCAAGTAGGTGAAAAAACTTTTGGAGAGTTGGCTCAGGCAGAGCTCGTTTCATATGGAGACCAGTGGAAAGATGTAGCTCTTACAGATGGCAAAGATACGATTTACAGTCCTGAAAAGGCTAAGGCAGCCTTTGATAAAGCTAAGACAGAATTGCAAGCCAAGGGTGTTACTTTCCCAATCCATTTGGATATCCCAGTTGAACAAACAGATGTAATCGCCGTTCAACAAACCAACTCACTCAAGCAGTCTATCGAATCATCGCTTGGTACAGAGAATGTCATTGTCGATGTCCTTCAAATGACCGATAATGAAAAGATGAGCATTACGTCTCAAGCCAAGGTGCCATCTCAAAAAGACTATGATTTGAACGGAACTGGTTGGGGACCAGACTATCAAGACCCAGCTACCTACCTCAACATCCTTGATGCTAAGAAGGGTTCTGCCCTTAAACACTTGGGAATCACTCGCGGAAAAGATTCAGAAGTGATGGCTCAAGTTGGACTGGACGAATACAAGAAACTCTTGGATGATGCTGCAGCTGAAACCAGCGACCTTAATAAGCGTTATGAGAAATACGCCAAAGCTCAAGCTTGGGTATCAGATAGCTCACTCTTAATCCCAGTTGCTTCTTCAGGTGGTTCTCCAACGGTTAGCCGTACTGTACCGTTTACAAAAGCCTACTCTCAAGTCGGGATCAAGGGAGACCCATTTGTGTTCAAAGGTTTGGAGTTGCAAAATGACGTCGTGACTGCAAAAGAATACGAAGAAGCCTTCAAGAAATGGCAACAAGAAAAAATCGAAACAAATGCCAAATACCAAAAAGAACTTGAAAAACACGTCAAGTAATTTATAAACAGAAAAGGAAGTTGCAGGAAACTGTGCTTCCTTTTTTGTTTTGAGACACCAGTTGTCATAAAAGCAGTAACTTTACATTTTTGAATAAATTTGATAAAATACGGCTATGTTATAAAAAGTGACATAAAGGAGTGAATGATGATCAAAATGAAAAAAAGACTAATCGGGACAGGTCTTGTCTTAGCGACAGGGATTTTGCTCTCGGCATGTGGGCAGTCTAACACAGATACTAGCACTTATTCATCAACATTTAGTGCGAATCCGACAACTTTCAACTATCTTCTAGATTACTATGCGGATAACACTGCCGTTATTACCAATCTCGTAGATGGTTTGCTAGAAAATGACAGCTATGGGAACCTCATACCTGCTCTTGCGGAGGATTGGTCTGTTTCAGCTGATGGTTTGACCTATACCTACAAGCTTAGAAAAGATGCCAAGTGGTATACGGCTGATGGTGAGGAATATGCTTCAGTCAAAGCTCAGGATTTTGTCACTGGGATCAAATATGCCGCGGACAACAAGGGACAAGCCATGGATCTGATCCAAAATTCAATCAAGGGATTGAATGACTATGTGACGGGTGTGACCAATGACTTTTCAACTGTTGGTGTCAAAGCCTTGGATGATTACACAGTCGAGTACACTTTAACTCGACCAGAACCGTACTGGAATTCAAAGACAACCAATAGTATTCTTTTTCCAGTCAACGAAGAGTTCTTGAAATCAAAGGATAAAGACTTTGGTACCTTGACACCAGACAGTATCCTTTATAATGGCCCGTATCTGTTAAAAGATTTCACATCAAAATCTTCAATCGAGTATGTGAAGAATCCACACTATTATGACCATGATAAAGTAACTATTGAAAAAGTTAAGTTAGCCTACTTTGATGGGTCAGATCAGGAGATGACCATTCGAAACTTTGAAAATGGTGCTTACTCGATTGCAGGAGTCTATCCAAATAGTTCGAACTATGCCAAGACAAAAGAAAAATACCAAGACAATATTGTCTATAGCTTACAAGACAAGACATCTTGGTACTTTAACTTTAACGTCAACCGCAAAACCTATAATCATACCGCTAAAACAACGGACGAACAAAAGAAATCAGCTCAAACAGCTATCTTAAATAAAAATTTCCGTCAGGCTATCAATTTTGGTATTGATCGAACAGCCTACTCTGCTCAATCTAACGGTGAAGAAGCAGCGAGCAAAACCCTTCGTAATACTCTGGTTCCCCCAACATTTGTTCAGGTGGGAGATAAGACCTTTGGAGAAGTAACAGCTTCTAAGCTTGTAAACTACGGAACTGAGTGGTCAGGTATCAATTTGGCAGACGCTCAAGATGCTTACTTTAACAAGGAAAAGGCCCAAGCAAAATTTGCGGAAGCTAAAAAGGAATTGGAAGCCCAAGGCGTGACTTTCCCAATCCATTTGGATGTCCCTGTTGATCAGACAAATAAAAATGCGGTTTCTGGTATGAACTCGGTTAAACAAACCCTTGAAACAGTACTAGGTTCTGACAATATCGTCATTGATGTTCAACAGCTTTCTACAGATGACTTTGGAAATGTTGCCTTCCTAGCGCCAAATCCAGCAGCTCGTGACTACGACTTAAACTTTGATGGTTGGGTTGGTGACTACCAGGATCCATCAACTTATCTAGATCCCTTCAATGCTGAAACCGGCTTCTATCTCAAGATTTTTGGCCTTGATGCCAAGGAAGACCAAGAGCTCATCAAGAGTCTGGGGCTCGATACCTATACACAACTCCTAAAAGAAGCAGATGCCGAGAACAAAGATGTCGCTAAGCGTTATGAAAAATACGCTGAAGCTCAAGCTTGGATGATTGACAATTCTCTAATCATGTCTGCTATGTCAAATGGTGGGACAGCCTCTGTAACTAAAGTAACTCCGTTTACACGTGCCTACTCCCTAGTGGGTATCAAGGGTGACGGAAATAATTATAAGTACATGAGATTGCAAAAGGACCCTGTTACCAAGAAACAATTCGACGAAGCCAAGGCTAAGTGGGAAGCAGAAAGTAAAAAGGCTATTGAAAAGAGCCAAAAAGAGTTTGAAAATCATATCAAATAAAAACAGAAATGGGGCCCCATAATAAGGGGCCTTGTTTTTGTTTTATCAAGGATTCTGTTAATGGAAGTCATAAATTCAAAATATAGATAAGAAAAAATGAATGAAAACGCTGATAATAGCAGGAATGGATGGAATTTCTTTCATGATTGTGATATAATAATTATAATTATTAACGTGTATAGGGGATTACCATGAGTAGACGTTCAAAGAAAAATCGTTCAGGAAATGTGAAACGAAGTATTAATATAGCTTTATTAGCCATTTATTTATTATTGAGTGGCTCTTTGTTGTTCTTAATTTTTAGACATAATATCCTAGCCTTTAGGCATCTCAATATCTTAGCTACAGTTCTAGTTTTACTATCTGCTATCGTAGCTCTACTTTTGATAGTATATAAGAAAGCCGAAAAGTTCACGATTTTCTTTTTGGTACTTGCGGTGTTGACTAGTTCGGTTTCGCTATTTGCTTTGCACCAATTTGTGGGCTTGACTAATCACATCAATGCGACATCAAACTACTCAGAGTATTCGATGAGTGTTGTGGTTTTAAAAGATAGTGAAATCAACAACGTTACCCAGTTAGAGAGTGTAACAGGTCCGACTGAAACAGATAATGACAATATCCAAAAATTGATAGCGGATATTAAGACGACTCAGAGCAAAGACTTGGCGGTTGAACAAAGTGCATCTTACTTAGCAGCCTATAAGAGCTTGATTTCAGGTGATGCGAAAGCGATTGTCTTGAACAGTGTCTTTGAAAACATCATTGAAGCGGAGTATCCAGATTATGCTTCGAAGATTAAGAAAATCTATACGAAAAAACTAACCAAGGATGTTGCGGCACCAAAGGTATCTAAGAATCAATCCTTTAATATTTATATCAGTGGTATTGATACCTACGGACCTATCAGTTCAGTTTCGCGTTCAGACGTCAACATCTTGATGACTGTAAATCGAGATACTAAGAAAATCCTTCTCACCACAACACCTCGAGATTCTTATGTTCCGATTGCGGACGGAGGAAATAATCAAAAGGATAAATTGACTCACGCGGGGATTTATGGAGTGGACTCATCAATTCATACCTTGGAAAACCTATATGGAGTTGATATTAACTACTATGTTCGTTTGAATTTCACCTCTTTCTTGAAATTGATTGACCTTCTAGGTGGTGTGGATGTTTATAATGACCAAGATTTCACTTCTTTGCATGGGCAGTACCATTTTCCTGTCGGGAATGTCCATCTAGACTCTGAAAGAGCCCTTGGTTTTGTCCGCGAACGCTACTCTCTAGCGGATGGAGACCGCGACCGCGGTCGGAACCAGCAAAAAGTCATTGTTGCCATCATTCAGAAGCTAACCTCGACAGAGGCTTTAAAGAATTATGACAACATTATTCAAGGATTGCAAGATTCTCTTCAAACCAATATGCCTTTGGAAACCATGATGGACTTGATTAATACACAGTTGGATAATGGTGGTCAGTATAAGGTTAATTCCCAAGACTTAAAAGGAACTGGTAGAACGGATCTTCCATCCTACGCTATGCCAGATAGCAACCTCTATATGATGGAAATTGATGAAAGTAGCTTGGCTGCAGCCAAGGCAGCTATCAAAGATGTGATGGAGGGGAAGTAGCATGATAGACATCCATTCACACATCGTTTTTGATGTGGATGATGGTCCAAAGTCGATAGAGGAGAGTAAAAGCCTTTTAAGAGAAGCCTATAGTCAAGGGGTTAGGACCATTGTTTCTACGTCTCATCGTCGGAAAGGGATGTTTGAGACACCAGAAGAGAAAATAGCAACTAACTTTTTGAAAGTTCGCGAAATGGCCAAGGAGGTGGCAGATGATCTTGTCATCGCCTATGGCGCAGAAATATACTATACGCCAGATGTTGTCGAAAAATTGGAAAAGAAATTGATTCCAACCCTCAATGATAGTCACTATGCTTTGATTGAGTTTAGTATGAATACACCCTATCGAGATATACATAAAGGACTGAGTGATATTCTCATGTTAGGGATCACACCAGTTATTGCCCATATTGAGCGTTATGATGCTCTAGAAAATAATGAAAAGCGAGTTCGGGAACTGATTGATATGGGATGCTATACCCAGGTTAATAGTTCTCATGTCTTGAAACCAAAACTCTTTGGAGAAACCTACAAATTCATGAAAAAGAGAGCTCAGTATTTCTTGGAACGTGATCTAGTTCATGTCATTGCTAGCGATATGCATAATTTGGATCGTAGACCACCTCATATGGAAGAAGCCTATGATATCATTGCTAAAAAGTATGGCGAAGATAAGGCGAAGGAACTTTTCAAAGATAACCCACGAAAAATAATAATGGATCAATTGATTTAGGAGAAACAATGAAAGAACAAAATATGATGGAAATTGATGTATTTCAATTGCTTAAAATTCTTTGGAAACGGAAATTTCTAATTGCACTGGTAGCAATCGTAACTGGGGTAGTAGCCTTTGCCTACAGTAGCTTTATCGTAAAACCTGAATATACCAGTACGACACGTATCTATGTAGTTAATCGTAATCAGGGAGATAAGTCGGGATTGACAAACCAAGACTTGCAAGCAGGATCTTACTTGGTTAAAGACTATCGCGAAATTATTCTCTCGCAAGACGTTTTGGAGAAGGTCGCAACGGATTTGCAACTGGAGCTTCCTCCAAAAGGTTTGGCTAGTAAAATTAAGGTAACCGTACCGGCTGATACACGTATCGTATCTATCTCTGTTACAGATCGTGCGCCTGAAGAAGCAAGTCGTATTGCTAACTCATTGAGAGAGGTCGCAGCTCAAAAGATTATCAGTGTTACACGGGTTTCGGATGTGACAACACTCGAAGAGGCTCGTCCAGCAACCTCACCATCTTCACCAAACATTCGTCGTAATACCATGATTGGATTGCTCGCTGGAGCGGTTGTGATGATTGTCACAGTTCTCCTTATTGAACTCCTAGACACACGCGTTAAACGACCAGAAGACGTTGAGGATGTTATGCAAATTGCATTATTAGGAGTTGTTCCAAATTTGGATAAATTAAAATAGGAGAGAGAGATGCCAACATTAGAGATTGTACAAAAAAAATTAGATTTGGCAAGAAAAGCTGAAGAGTATTACAATGCACTCCGCACCAATATACAGTTGAGTGGGAATAACTTGAAAGTTATTTCGATCACGTCTGTGAAACCGGGTGAAGGAAAGTCAACCACTTCTACAAATATTGCTTGGGCCTTTGCGCGTGCAGGCTATAAGACGCTTTTAATTGATGCCGATATTCGTAATTCTGTCATGTCAGGGGTTTTTAAATCACGCGAGAAGATTACAGGACTAACAGAGTTCTTATCTGGAACGACAGATCTATCACAAGGGCTATGTGATACCAATGTTGAAAACTTGTTTGTTATTCAAGCGGGTTCTGTATCACCAAACCCAACAGCTTTGCTGCAAAGTGAAAATTTTGCAACCATGCTTGATACCTTGCGTAAGTACTTTGATTACATCATCGTGGATACAGCACCAATTGGAGTTGTCATCGATGCAGCTATCATCACTCAAAAATGTGACGCTTCTATTTTGGTAACTGCAGTAGGTGAAACAAATCGACGTGATGTTCAAAAGGCAAAAGGGCAGCTCGAACAAACAAGCAAACCATTCTTAGGAATTGTGCTCAATAAATTGAATACCTCTGTTGAAAAATATGGTTCTTATGGGGCCTACGGTAACTACGGCAAAAAATAAGAAATATGAAATAAGTTAGGGAGATTACGATGAAAGGAAAAGGATTCAAATTGTCTCTGGCGGTGGTTCAGAGTATTCTTGTCATTTTATTGGCTTACTTACTTAGTTTTGTAAGAGAAACGGAGATTGCTTCAATAACAGTAATTATACTTTATCTCCTTCATTACTTCGTGTTTTATATTAGTGATTATGGACGAGATTTTTTTAAAAGAGGTTATCTAATTGAACTTGTCCAGACGTTAAAATATACTATTTTCTTTGCACTAGCGATCAGTATTTCAAACTTTTTCTTGGAAGAACGCTTTAGCATATCAAGAAGGGGCATGATTTATTTCCTGACTTTACATACTTTGCTGATTTACTTCCTAAATTTCCTGATTAAGAAATATTTAAAACAGCTTTATCTCAATTTTAAGGGGAGCCGAAAAATTCTTCTAATTACAGCGGCTTCTCGAATTGATAAAGTGATTGATAAGTTGAACGAGTCAAATGATGTATTTGGTAAACTAGTAGCTGTTAGTGTTTTAGACAAACCGGATTTCAAACACGAAAATGTCACAGTAATTCCAGAGGATGAAATAGTTTCTTTTGCAACTCATGAAGTAGTTGACGAGGTATTCATAAATCTCCCGACGGAGCAATACAATATCAGAGAATTTGTATCACAATTTGAGACAATGGGAATTGATGTGATGGTCAATCTGAATGCTTTTGATAGCAGTCTTGCTCTTGACAAGCAAATTCGTGAAATGGCAGGACTAAGTGTTGTTATTTTCTCAACTAAATTTTATAAGATAAGCCATGTGATTGCAAAACGTATTATTGATATTATTGGTTCTATTTTTGGCCTACTAATTTGTGGGATTATTGGCATCATTTTGATTCCCTTAATTCGAAAAGATGGAGGGCCTGCAATTTTTGCTCAGACTCGTATCGGTAAAAATGGGCGTCGCTTCACTTTCTACAAGTTTCGATCAATGTGTGTAGATGCTGAAGAGAAGAAACAAGCACTCCTCGAACAGAACACTATGGATGGCGGTATGTTTAAGGTAGATAATGATCCTCGTATCACGAAGGTAGGACGTTTTATTCGTAAAACGAGCCTAGACGAACTTCCTCAGTTCTATAATGTTCTCAAGGGAGATATGAGTTTGGTAGGAACAAGACCTCCAACAGTGGATGAGTATGAACAATATACACCTGAGCAGAAACGTCGTCTTAGCTTTCGACCAGGAATCACAGGTCTCTGGCAAGTTAGTGGACGAAGTGAAATAACGAATTTCGATGATGTGGTCAAACTTGACGTAGAGTATATTGATGGCTGGACAATCTGGAAAGATATTGAAATTTTATTGAAGACAGTTAAAGTTGTATTTATGAGAGATGGGGCGAAATAGTTCATATGAATGAGAGAATTCAAATATTAGGAATTACTATAGATCCATTAACGATGAAAGAAACAGTGGATGCTGTTGAACAGTATGTTTTAAAGAAGAACCCTTTGCACTTGATGGGAGTTAACGCGGATAAAATTAATCAGTGCTATGAAGATGAGAAAATCAAAAAAATCGTTAATGAATCAGGAATAATTAATGCTGATGGTGCTTCAGTGGTTTTAGCGAGTAAGTTTTTAGGAGCGCCTGTCCCTGAACGAGTAGCTGGTATAGATTTGATGCAAAATTTGCTAGAGTTATCAAACAAAAAAGGATACTCAGTTTTCTTTTTTGGAGCCAAAGAAGAAATTTTGCAAGATATGCTAAAAGCTTTTAAACAAAGATATCCTAATCTTAATGTTGTTGGTTATAGAAACGGATATTTTTCACCTGAAGATGAAAAAAAGATTCAGGAAGATATTAAGGAGAGAAAACCAGATTTTGTATTTGTAGGGATTACTTCTCCTAAAAAGGAATATATCATCCAATCATTCATGGATAATGGGATTAATACTGTTTTTATGGGTGTTGGTGGCAGTTTTGATGTATTATCAGGACACATTAAACGAGCTCCATTATGGATGCAAAAATTGAATCTGGAATGGTTGTTCCGTGTGGTTAATGAACCCAAACGCCTTTTTAAGCGTTATTTTGTAGGGAATGTTACTTTTATTAAGCGAGTTTTAGATGAAAAGCGAAAATCAAAAAAATAATATTCTACATATTTCTCGTACAATGGATATTGGTGGTGCGGAACGAATTGTCTACCAGTTGAGTACTGATTTAAAAGATGAGTTTGACAGTGTCCATGTCGCTTCAACAGGTGGACTATGGGAGAGCGAACTTTTATCAAAAGGAGTTCAACATCATAAAATTTTAGATGTTGATAGCAAGAATCCCCTAACTATAGTAAAAATCCTTTCAAGTTTGTATAGAATTATCAAAAATAACGATATTACCATTGTTCACACCCATCATCGGATGGCTGCCTTTTATATTCGCTTGTTGAAAATCATTAATCCTAAGTTAATACATGTTTACACTGCTCATAATGTATTTAAAAATAAATTGACATTATACAAATCTGCCTTAAAAAATGCGTATTGTGTGGCTGTGGGTAAAGCGGTTAATGATAATTTAAGAAATGATGTAGGAATCAGTGATAGTACAGTAATCTACAATGGGGTTGTTTTTGAGAAAACTGATAAGCTAGTTGATGAGGTAATCGGAAATACAGGAATTAAGGTCGGTTGTGTCGCAAGATTATCAGAGCAAAAAGGTTTGACCTACCTAATTGATGCAATGTCTTTAGTGAAACAAAAGGATATCACTTTGTTTATTGTCGGAGATGGAGAGCTTCGAGATGAACTTGAAAACAAGGTGAAACAATTAAATCTTCAAAAATTAGTGATATTTTTAGGTTATCGAAAAGATGTTGTTGAATGTATCAATAGTTTTGATTTCTGTGTACTCCCGTCTATATTTGAGGGGTTTGGATTAGCCGCGATTGAATCATTTATGAATGGGAAAACGATGGTTGCATCGGATATTCCGGGATTGAACGAAGTAGTCAATAACAAAAATGGGATTCTTGTTCCTGTTAAGGATGATGTTGCCCTAGCGAGAGCGATTGAAAAGCTTGCGACCGACAAAAAACTTAGAGAAAAACTCGCTTATCAAGCAAAAAAAGACTATGAGACGAAATTTAGTTATTCCTTATTTTTGAACAACTATCGGAGACTTTATAGAAAATTAATGGGAGAATCAAAATGAAAAAAGTCATGTTGGTTTTTGGGACACGTCCAGAAGCTATCAAAATGTGTCCCTTAGTAAATGAACTGAAACAAAATGATTCAATTAAGACACTTGTGTGTGTAACTGGTCAACATAAGGAAATGTTAGAGCAGGTTTTGGAGGTGTTCAAGGTTGTCCCAGATTATGATTTGGGTATCATGAAAGCAAATCAAACCCTATTTACCATTACGACTAGTATCTTGGATAAGATTCAGGCGGTTCTAGAGCAAGAAAAACCAGATATTGTTCTTGTTCATGGAGATACGACAACAACGTTTGCGACAGCTTTAGCAGCATTTTATATGGGAATCAAAGTGGGACACGTCGAAGCCGGTCTCAGAACCTATAATCTCCAAAGTCCATTTCCAGAGGAATTCAATCGCCAGACAACTTCTATCATTGCCGACTATCATTTTGCACCGACTGAAGTTGCAAAGGAAAATCTACTAAGAGAGGACAGAAAAAATATCTTTGTGACGGGAAATACAGTCATTGATGCTTTGAAGACGACTGTTCAAGATAACTACCATCACTCAATTTTAGAATGGGCAAAGGGTAGCAAGTTAATCATGCTAACGGCTCATCGACGAGAAAATCTTGGGAAACCGATGGAAAACATGTTTAATGCTGTTAATCGAATTTTAGACGAATTTGAAGATGTAAAAGTTGTATATCCCATCCATAAAAATCCTAAGGTTCGAGAGTTGGCAAGTAAAGTTTTTGGTGATAATGAACGAATGAAGATCATTGAACCGTTAGAGGTGATTGATTTCCATAATTTTATGAATCAAAGCTATATGATTTTGACAGATTCTGGAGGTGTGCAGGAAGAAGCACCTTCTTTAGGAAAACCTGTCTTGGTGATGCGTGATACAACAGAGCGTCCTGAGGGAGTTGCTGCTGGCACATTGAAGTTGGTAGGAACAGAAGAAGAGAATATTTATAGTAACTTCAAACTTCTTCTGGAGGATGAAATAGAATATAACAAGATGAGCAAAGCTAGCAATCCTTATGGAGATGGAATGACTTGTAAACGGATTGTTGATATTATTCTGGAAGTATAAAAATAATTCAATTGTAAATGAGGAAAGAATAAATTAGATTGATGACAAAAAGAGAAATATATATAATCTGTGTGTTGCTGGCATATTTTCTACCCAGCTTTTTCACAGTCGTATCAATGGCGACTTTATTTGCTTTACTTTCTACTTTAGTTAAGCTATTTGTGACTTTTTATTATATTCCAAAAGTTTTTTTACAGCATAAAGTAACACTGATTGATGTTCTAGTTGTTCTATTTTTATTTTTTCAAGTATTTGCAGCTTTTCAAAGCCAAACGTTGTACTTTAACTACGTTGGAGGTCAGTTTTTCTTTTTAGGACTATATTTATTTTTGAAACACTTTTTATTGTTGGATTGTAAAACAACAATAAAAAGCCTCTTTTTAACCTTTATCTTGTTTTTGTGTATTCAAGTAATAACTCAATTGCTTTTTCCGGTCGGTTTCGATTCTTTGCACCCTACAGGAGATAATAGACTTTACTTTTTAGGAAGGAAGAACATAGCTACCCCGTATATCATTGTTGGATTAGGTAGTTTTTACTTATTAAATAAAAAAATGAATGAGTTCATATCACTAAAGGAGATTATGTTTATAGGATTGTTCGGAATTTTATCATTTTTAACACAGTCCAGTACAGCAATTATCTGCTATATTTTCTTTATTTTCATACGTCTGTTGGGATTAAAGGAGAATATAGGAAAACTGTATTCTTTAGTCAGTATGGCTGCATATGTTTGTTTTAGTCTTTCTATAATCTTTTCACAAAGTACAATTTTATCAACTTTTACAGCGATTTTTTCCAAAAATGCAACTTTTTCAGGACGTATCAATATTTGGCAATTAGCGATTCGTATTTTTGAAGAGAATTTTTGGTTTGGACGAGGGCTCAACGTTAATTTTATTGCTTGGACAAATGGGATTATCGTTAATTCAGCACATAATACCTTGCTAGATATATTTGCTCGAACGGGTATATTTCCAGGTGTTTTATTTATAGTGCTTCTTATGAATCTGTTTCTTGGAAAATATAGAATAAAATCAAAAACACTGTTGGCTATGTTAGCCTCATTTATGATTTATATCACAATGGAGACTTCATCTGTTGGCATTTTGCTGTTAATTATTGTTCTTTGTGTATATTGGCCACGTGGAGAGGAGAAGTTGCATGAGCAAGTTACTTAATGCCATCTATTATCGACTATTTAGATTATATAAAAAAATTTATCTACAAGTTTTTAGTAAAAAAACGGTTGACATTTTGGGTGAAAAGGCCAATTTAGAAAATGAACTAATTGTTTCGTTTACAACAATTCCAAGTCGTCTTAATTATTTACCAAGTATGATTAAAAGTATTTTCAATCAGACAATTATCCCTAACCGTTTTATTATGTATGTTTATAAAGATGAATTTGAAGGCATTAATTTGGAGAGTATTCTAGAACTTGAAATCAAAAATGGTTTGGAAATTGTCTATGTGGATGAGAATCTTCGTTCACACAAAAAATATTATTATGCTATGAGAGATAATCCGAACAGTATAGTTGTTCTAGTTGATGACGATATTATTTATCCTCGAAATACTATAAAGAAACTGATTGCGTCCTATAGAATTTATCCACAATGTGTTTCGGCAATGCGATGTCATCGAATTAAGTTGTTTTCTGATGGAAGTTTATATCCATATAATCAATGGGAATATGAAATATCAGGAGCTACTATACCATCGTATTTAAATTTTTTTACTAGCGGGGGTGGGACATTATTTCCTCCATGTACTCGCAATGAGGATCTTTTTAATAAAAAAAATATCAGGGAACTCAGTTTTCTAGCTGATGATGTATGGTTGAATTTTTTAGTAGTTAAAAATGGAATTAAAACAGTAAAAGCGACACGATATAAAGGGACACCATTAACTATAGATGACAATCCTGAGGAGAGTTTGGTATATTTGAATGCCGTATATGATAACAACAATGATAAATGTATTAGAAATATGGTTGAGTATTATCAAATTAATTTTACAGAGGCTAAATAATGAATGTTGAAAAAAATTTGAAACGTGGAATTTTCTATACTGCAATAGGGAAGTATTCGAATGTAGTTATTCAATTACTTGTAACAGCAATTCTTAGTCGGATTATCTCACCTGTAGAATATGGTATCGTAGCAGTAGTAAATGTATTTCTTTTATTTTTTCAAATGTTAGCAGATTCAGGAATAGGACCTGCTATTGTTCAAAATAAAGAACTGAATAAGTCAGATTTAATCAGCATTTTCTCATTAACGATTTATAGTGGAATCGTACTTTCTTGTATTTTTGCTTTACTAGGATATCCTATGGGGGTGTTATACGGCGAAACTATTTATGTTAGTTTATTCCCGCTTTTAGGTCTTTGTGTTTTATTTTATACCATTACAATTGTACCACAAGCTATTCTAATGAAAACGATGAACTTTAAAATAGTTAATTTTCTAACTGTTTTTTCTAACATTATTAGTGGCTTGGTGGGCGTTATTTTAGCGGTATCACATTTTGGTGTCTATTCTCTAATTTTTTCTAATATTGTAAAAGCAATGGTTTTATTTGTCGCTTTATATTCTAAAGCAAAGATAAATTTCTATTGGAAAGTTTCAAAAAGTTCTGTTGGTAAAATTTTTGAGTTTTCAAAATTCCAATTTTTGTTTAATTTTTGGAATTATTTTGCTAGAAATTTAGACAATTTATTAATTGGACGATTGATTAGCCCGTCAGATCTTGGTTATTATGATAAGGCTTATCAATTATCTTTGTACCCTAATCAAATTTTATCACAGGTTGTGACACCAGTATTGCATCCTATTATGTCCAATTTTCAAGATAATATCAGTAAGATAGGCGAAGTTTATCTTCAGATTTCTAGAATATTCGTAATAGTTGGCATACCTATTTCGGCTTATTTATATTTTAATGCTCAATATGTTGTTACATTTATGTTTGGAGATAATTGGTCCCAAAGCGTTCCAGTGTTTCAAATATTAGCAGCAACAATTTGGTTACAAATGGCTAATAGTCCTACTGGTGCATTTTACCAAGCTACCAATCAGACAAAGTTACTGTTTAGAATTGGCTTATTGACATCTTTTATTAATATTTTAGCTATTGTTATTGGTGTAATGTTGCAAAGCATCCAAAGTGTTGCGTACATGCTTTTGATTTCTTTCAGTCTTAGTTTAGCAATCAATACTCTTTACTTAACAAAAAAAGTATTAAATATTTCTGCTCAAAAATATATAAAACCGATATTAATTAATTTGACAATTATCAGTCCCTATATTGTGTTTAATTTGTTTATCTCGAATTTTGTAAACGACCTTATTTTACATTTAGCAGTTCAGCTTGTTATTTTATTTTTAATATGGGGAATTGGGATGTATATTAGCGGAGAGTATCGACGAGTCTTCGCGGTTATAAGAAAATAAAGGAGTAATTTTGTGAAAATTTTATTTGTGAATATGTTTTATAATGAAGAAGGAGGTGCACAAAAGAGTACCAGATTTCTAGCTGAACAACTTGTAAAAGAAGGACATGAGGTATTTGCATACTCTGATGATGCCATTGATTCAGATATTGAGGAAGTTATTAATGGGGTTAAGGTTTTTAGAAGAAGAACTCCGCTTTTCAGTCTTCACTATATTTTCAGTGCTAAGAAGAATCCAGCTAAACATTTTTTCTATAAAATATTTGAAACCTATAATGTATTTGCAAAAAGAAAATTTATCAATATCATTGAGGAAGTACAGCCAGATATTGTTCACTTTAATACAATTTCAGGAATGTCTTTATCAATAGTTAAAGAAGCTAAAAAGAGAAATATCAGGACCGTTTGGACCTTGCGAGACTATTGGCTAGAATATCCATGGGGTGAGAAAGATATTTCTCTTATCAAACTTCTAAATAGAATATATAGACCTTTTGTTAAGAAAAGTTTAAGACACTTAGACATAGTAACAGCACCATCAGCATTTACTTTGAATAATTTTATCAATAAAGGATTTATTAACCCATCTTCTCAAAAATGTATGGTCATTGAAAATGCTGTTCCATTTTCAAAGAGTAAATTGGAAAATATTATCAAACAAAAGCAAGAAACAAAAAGAAATCCAGAGAAAACGAATTTTCTTTTTGTAGGATCTATACTTGAAATAAAGGGCGTTTTTAACTTAGTAAAGGCTTTTAAAAAACTAACTAGTCCGGAAATTTCTTTGAAAATTGTAGGAAAAGGAAAAGATTTAGAAAAACTTCAAAAAGAAATTGAGAGTGATCCTAGAATACAATATTTAGGCTTTCAAGATACAGAAACCCTCTATAAAACTTATCAAAATTCGGATGTATTGGTCGTCCCATCTGCTTGGGATGAACCGTTTGGTAGAGTGGTAATTGAAGGAAATGCAAATGGCCTTCCTGTCATCACTTCAGATAGAGGTGGATTACCTGAAATTGTGCAAACAGTAGGAGGAGGAGAAATTTTTACAGATGAATCGGGGAATACATTATATAGTCTTTTAAAGAAATTTGTAGAAATGGAAAACTACAATGTCTATTATCAATGCATTCTTGAGAATATTGATATTTATTCTATCGAAAAACAAAGTGAAAAGTTTACTAATCTGTATTTAGATAAAGAAATCTAACAATAAGTTGTTTTTGTAGCAGTAACGGAGGTAATTATGAAAATAGCGGTAGCAGGAACAGGTTATGTAGGATTGTCAATTGCTGTGTTGTTGGCACAACATCACGAAATAAAAGCAGTTGATATTGTTGCTGAAAAAGTTGAATTAATCAATCAAAAAAAGTCTCCAATTCAGGATGATTATATTGAAAAATACTTAGTGGAAAAAGATTTAAACTTGGAAGCAACTTTGGATGCTAAGCATGCTTATGAAGATGCAGAATTTGTTGTTATTGCAGCACCGACAAATTATGATTCGAAAAAGAACTTTTTTGATACATCAGCAGTAGAGGCGGTCATTCAACAAGTAAAAGAAATTAATCCGAAAGCGGTAATAATTATTAAATCTACAATCCCTGTCGGATTCACAGAGTCTGTTCGAAAGAAATATCAGTATAAAAATATCCTATTTAGTCCAGAATTTTTACGCGAATCTAAAGCATTATACGATAACCTGTATCCAAGTCGCATCATTGTTGGAACTGACTTAGAAGATACTTATTTAAAAGAAAAAGCTAGTATGTTTGCTTCCCTACTAAAAGAGGGAGCTATTAAAGAGGATATAGATACACTTTTCATGGGAGTAACGGAAGCTGAGGCAGTTAAATTATTTGCCAATACCTACCTTGCGTTGCGTGTTTCTTACTTTAATGAATTGGATACTTATGCAGAGGTGAAAGGTTTGGATACAAAAGCCATTATTGATGGTATTGGCCTAGATCCACGTATCGGAAATCATTATAACAATCCGTCCTTTGGCTACGGTGGGTATTGTTTACCTAAAGATAGTAAGCAGTTATTAGCAAATTACTTTGATGTACCACAAAATATGATGACGGCAACTGTTGAAAGCAATCGAACGCGTAAGGATTTCATTGCTCAACGGATTTTAGAAAAAGCTGGAGTATCTGAAACTGATAGTTTAGATGCATTTAAGAATATACAAGAGATTGTTATAGGTATTTATCGTTTAACAATGAAAAGTAATTCGGATAACTTCCGTCACTCATCTATTCAAGGTGTTATGAAACGCTTGAAAGCTAAGGGAGTTACGGTTATCATCTACGAGCCAACTTTGAATGACGGGGAAACATTCTTTGGTAATAAAGTGGTAAATAATCTAGATAAATTTAAAAAAGATAGTAACGTTATTGTAGCCAATCGTTTTGATGCCTTGCTAGAGGATGTATCAGATAAAGTTTATAGTCGGGATATATTTAAGCGCGACTAATAAAATAGTATGTGTACGATTATTTTATTCTTGATAAGGATAAATAATCTGTTTCTATGCTTTAGAATTTATTGAAAAATATTTTTCAGAAAATGCTAAAATCATTCAAAAATTCTGAAAATTCTGTCGACAACTTTCTGAAAAGAGTCTATAATGGGATGTAAATTTTAAAGGAGAAAATGATGAAAAGTTCAAAATTACTTGCCCTTGCGGGTGTGACATTATTGGCAGCTGGTACTCTGGCTGCGTGCTCTGGATCAGGTTCAAGTGCTAAAGGTGAGAAGACATTCTCATACATTTATGAAACGGATCCTGATAACCTAAACTATTTGACAACTGGTAAGGCAGCTACAGCAAATATTACGAGCAATGTTATCGATGGCTTGCTCGAAAATGACCGCTATGGTAACTTTGTGCCATCTATGGCTGAGGATTGGTCTGTATCTAAGGACGGCTTGACTTACACATATACGCTTCGTAAGGATGCAAAATGGTATACCTCTGAAGGTGAGGAATACGCAGAAGTCAAAGCTCAAGACTTTGTAACAGGACTTAAATATGCTGCTGATAAAAAATCTGATGGTCTTTATTTAGTTCAAGAATCAATCAAAGGATTGGACGCCTATGTTAAAGGAGAAATTACAGACTTCTCTCAAGTAGGAATTAAGGCCCTTGATGATTATACAGTTCAGTACACATTGAACAAGCCAGAAAGCTTCTGGAATTCTAAGACAACGATGGGAGTTTTGGCTCCAGTAAATGAAGAATTCTTGAACTCCAAAGGGGATGACTTCGCTAAGGGAACTGATTCAAGCAGTATTCTCTACAATGGTCCATTCTTACTCAAATCAATTGTAGCTAAATCTTCTGTCGAATTTGCGAAAAATCCTAACTACTGGGATAAGGACAATGTCCATATCGATAAGGTTAAATTATCATTCTGGGATGGACAAGATACCAACAAACCAACTGAAGCTTTCAAAGACGGCAGCTTTACAATGGCTCGTCTCTTCCCAACAAGCGCTAGCTACGCAGAGACTGAAAAAGCATTTAAAGACAATATTGTTTATACACAACAAGACTCTACTACTTATTTAGTAGGTACGAATATTGATCGTCAGTCTTATAAGTACACTTCTAAGACAACGGATGAAGAAAAAACATCAACCAAGAAAGCTCTTCTAAACAAAGACTTCCGTCAAGCTCTTGCTTTTGGTTTCGATAGAACAGCCTATGCTTCTCAAGTAAATGGTGCAAGCGGGGCAACTAAACTGCTTCGTAACTTATTTGTTCCTCCTACATTTGTACAGGCAGATGGAAAGAACTTTGGCGAAATGGTCAAAGAAAAATTGGTGACTTATGGTGACGAGTGGAGTAACGTGAACTTGGATGATGCTCAAGATGGACTCTACAACCCAGATAAGGCCAAAGCAGAGTTTGCTAAAGCTAAGACAGCTCTCCAAGCGGAAGGTGTGAAATTCCCAATCCACTTGGACATGCCTGTAGACCAAACCAATACAACAAAAGTTCAACGTGTCCAATCTTTTAAACAGTCAGTTGAAGAAAACTTAGGATCTGATAATGTGGTTGTCGATATCCAACAACTTCAAAAAGACGATGTCTTGAACATTACTTACTTTGCTGAAACTGCGGCTGGAGAAGACTGGGATATCTCAGATAACGTGGGTTGGTCTCCAGACTTTGCAGACCCTTCTACCTACCTTGATATTATCAAACCATCTGTAGGGGAAAATACAAAGACTTACCTAGGATTTGACTCAGGAACAAACAACGCTGCTGCCAAGCAAGTTGGTTTGGAAGACTACGAAAAAATGGTTGTGGAAGCTGGGGAAGAAACTACTGACGTTTCAAAACGTTATGAAAAATATGCTGCTGCCCAAGCTTGGTTAACAGACAGTGCCTTGCTCATCCCAACAACTTCTCAAACTGGTCGTCCAATGTTGTCTAAGATGGTACCATTTACACTTCCGTTTGCATACTCTGGTAACAAGGGTACGAGCGAAGCCCTCTTGTATAAATACCTAGATGTACAAGACAAGGCGGTAACAACAGAAGAGTACCAAAAAGCTCAAGAAAACTGGTTGAAAGAAAAAGAAGAGTCTAATAAGAAGGCTCAAGAAGACCTCGCAAACCATGTGAAATAATTTTGCAGGATAGGAGAAAGGATTTAGTATTCCTCTTGGATGCTAAGTCCTTTTTATATCTTTAAAGCTAGCTTTTAAATTTGGGGTGTCTTGAGAAATTTTTGCGAATTTTCCTTTTTCCTATTGCTTTCTTAGATATTATTTGTTATATTAAAAGCATAATTATTTTTTTATTTATGACAGTTAAGCACGGTACTTTCAGAGAAAGGAGTATTTTTTAAAAAAGAAATGTAAACGCTTACTGTTAGGTGAAAGGATTAAGGAGTTTATGGATAAACAATTTTTTGAAAAACGCTGTAAGTTTAGTATTCGTAAATTTACGCTTGGAGTAGCTTCGGTGATGATTGGAGCGACTTTCTTTGCTACTGCCCCAGTGTTGGCTGATCAAGCAAGGGTTGGTTCAACAACTAATTTACCGAGTGAACTAGCTGATTTGGATAAGAAGGCTAGTGATGAGGGGCACGATTTTGACAAGGAAGTTGCCGCTCAGAATCCTGGTTCAGCTGAAACTACTGAAGGTCCTCAAACAGAAGAAGAGTTGTTGGCTCAAGAAAAAGAAAAGTCTGAAAAGCCAAGCAATCTGCCAAAAGAATTAGAAGATAAGTTGGAGAAAGCTGAAGACAATGGGCGTGAAGTTGACAAAGATCAATTGGCCCAAGATACTGGGAAGCTCGTCCCAGAAGATGTGGCTAAGACTACCAATGGGGAATTAAACTACGGCGCAACTGTTAAGATCAAGACGCCATCAGGAGAAGGTAGTGGTATTGTCGTTGCAAAAGACCTTGTCTTAACGGTTTCTCATAACTTTATCAAGGATAGTCAAGACGGCAATATCCGTAAGGTTGTTGATAATGATAAGGGTGATGGGGATATCTATAGCATCTCTTATTCAGGATTGCCAGATGTCAAGTTTAGCAAGAAAGATATCATTCATTGGGATCGTGAAGGTTACCTAAAGGGCTTCAAGAATGATTTGGCCCTTGTGAGATTGCGTACAGTTCTCGAAAACACGCCTGTTGAAGTAACCAAAAAGCCAGTTGTTAAGAAAATTGGAGATAAACTCCATGTCTTTGGTTATCCAGAAGGGAAATTGAATCCGATTGTCAATACTACAGTTGATTTTGCGGAACCATACGGAGAAGGTGTTCAAGGAATTGGTTACCAAGGAGGGAAACCAGGCGCTAGTGGTGGCGGTATCTTTGATACAGAAGGAAAACTGGTCGGTGTACACCAAAATGGTGTAGTTGGAAAACGGAGCGGCGGTATTCTCTTCTCACCAGCTCAACTAAAATGGATCCAAGACCACATACAGGGAATTTCAAGTGTGAAACCAGCAGACTTGGAAGAGAAAGAAAAACCGGCTGAAGAAAAACCAAAAGAGAATAAACCTGCAGCTGCTAAACCTGAAACACCTAAGACAGTAACCCCTGAATGGCAAACAGTAGCGAATAAAGAACAACAGGGAACAGTTACGGTTCGTGAAGAAAAAGGTGTCCGATACAATCAATTGTCTTCAACTGCACAGAACGACAATGGCGATAAACCAGCCTTGTTTGAAAAACAAGGATTGACAGTTGACGCTAATGGAAATGCGACGGTTGATTTAACCTTCAAAGATGATTCTGAAAAGGGCAAATCACGCTTCGGTGTCTTCTTGAAATTTAAAGATACCAAGAACAATGTTTTTGTTGGTTATGACAAGGACGGCTGGTTCTGGGAGTATAAATCTTCAACCGATAGCACCTGGTATAAGGGCAACCGTGTAGCAGCACCAGAACCAGGTTCTGTAAACCGTCTTTCTATCACTCTCAAGTCAGATGGACAACTCAATGCAACGAATAATGATGAGAAACTCTTTGATACGGTCACTTTGCCAGCAGCTGTTAATGAAACTCTCAAAAATGAGAAGAAAATCGTCCTAAAAGCTGGTTCCTATGGCAATGAGCGTACAGTTGTCAGCGTTAAAACAGACAATCAAGAAGGCGTAAAAGCAGATGATACTCCTGCCCAGAAAGAAACAGGTCCGGCCGTTGACGATAGCAAGGTGACTTATGATACGATCCAGTCTAAGGTACTCAAGGCAGTGATTGACCAAGCCTTCCCACGTATTAAAGAATACAGTTTGAACGGGCATACCTTGCCAGGACAAGTCCAACAATTCAATAAAGTATTTATCAACAAACACGAAGTCACACCTGAAGTTACTTACAAAAAAATCAATGAGACAACTGCAGAGTACTTGATGAAGCTTCGCGATGATGCTAATCTTATCAATGCAGAAATGACGGTCCGTCTGCAAGTTGTTGATAATCAGTTGCACTTTGATGTGACCAAGATTGTCAACCACAATCAAGTTACTCCAGGTCAAAAGATTGATGACGAAAGAAAATTGCTTTCCACTATTAGTTTCCTTGGTAATGCTTTAGTCTCTGTTTCGAGTGATCAAGCTGGTGCTAAGTTTGATGGGGCAACCATGTCAAACAATACCCATGTCAGCGGAGATGATCATATCGATGTAACCAATCCAATGAAAGACTTGGCTAAGGGTTACATGTATGGATTTGTTTCTACAGATAAGCTTGCTGCAGGTGTTTGGAGCAACTCTCAAAACAGCTATGGTGGTGGTTCGTATGACTGGACTCGTTTGACAGCTTACAAAGAAACAGTCGGAAGTGCCAACTATGTTGGAATTCATAGTTCTGAATGGCAATGGGAAAAAGCTTATAAGGGCATTGTCTTCCCAGAGTATACTAAGGAATTTCCAAGTGCCAAGGTTGTTATCACTGAAGATGCCAATGCGGACAAGAAAGTCGACTGGCAGGATGGTGCCATTGCTTATCGTAGCATCATGAACAACCCTCAAGGTTGGGAAAAAGTTAAGGATATAACAGCTTATCGTATCGCGATGAACTTTGGCTCACAAGCACAAAACCCATTCCTTATGACCTTGGATGGTATCAAGAAGATCAATCTTCACACAGATGGTCTAGGACAAGGTGTTCTCCTTAAAGGATATGGTAGCGAAGGCCATGACTCTGGTCACTTGAATTATGCTGATATTGGTAAGCGTATCGGTGGTGTTGAAGACTTTAAGACCCTAATTGAGAAGGCTAAGAAATATGGAGCTCATCTAGGTATCCACGTTAACGCTTCAGAAACTTATCCTGAGTCTAAGTACTTCAATGAAAAAATTCTTCGTAAGAATCCAGATGGAAGCTATAGCTACGGCTGGAACTGGCTAGACCAAGGTATCAACATTGATGCTGCTTATGACTTGGCGCATGGACGTTTGGCTCGCTGGGAAGACTTGAAGAAAAAACTTGGTGAAGGTCTCGACTTTATCTATGTGGACGTTTGGGGTAATGGTCAATCAGGTGATAACGGTGCCTGGGCTACCCACGTTCTTGCAAAAGAAATCAATAAACAAGGCTGGCGCTTTGCGATCGAGTGGGGACACGGTGGTGAGTACGACTCTACCTTCCATCACTGGGCAGCTGACTTGACCTATGGTGGCTACACCAATAAAGGTATCAACAGTGCCATCACGCGCTTTATTCGTAACCATCAAAAAGATGCTTGGGTAGGGGACTATAGAAGTTACGGTGGTGCAGCAGATTACCCACTTCTAGGTGGCTACAGCATGAAAGACTTTGAAGGATGGCAAGGACGGAGTGATTACAATGGCTATGTAACCAACTTATTTGCCCATGACGTCATGACTAAGTACTTCCAACACTTCACTGTAAGTAAATGGGAAAATGGTACACCAGTTACCATGACCGATAACGGTAGCACCTATAAATGGACTCCAGAAATGAAGGTTGAGCTAGTCGATGCAGCAGGTAACAAGGTTGTTGTAACTCGTAAGTCTAATAATGTCAATAGCCTACAGTACCGTGAACGTACAGTAACGCTCAACGGACGTGTCATCCAAGATGGTTCAGCTTACTTGACTCCTTGGAACTGGGATGCGAATGGTAAGAAACTTCCTACTGATAAGGAAAAGATGTACTACTTCAATACGCAGGCCGGTGCAACAACTTGGACCCTTCCGAGTGATTGGGCAAAGAGCAAGGTTTACCTTTACAAGCTAACTGACCAAGGTAAGACAGAGGAGCAAGAACTAACTGTAACAGATGGTAAGATTACCTTAGACCTTCTCGCAAATCAACCATACGTTCTTTACCGTTCAAAACAAACCAATCCTGAAATGTCATGGAGCGAAGGCATGCATATCTATGACCAAGGATTTAACAGCGGAACCTTGAAACACTGGACCATTTCTGGTGATGCTTCTAAAGCAGAAATCGTTAAGTCTCAAGGTGCAAACGATATGCTTCGTATCCAAGGAAACAAAGAAAAAGTTAGTCTCACTCAAAAATTAACTGGTTTGAAACCAAATACCAAGTATGCTGTTTATGTAGGTGTCGATAACCGTAGTAATGCCAAGGCAAGTATCACAGTGAATACTGGCGAAAAAGAAGTGACTACTTATACCAATAAGTCACTCGCTCTCAACTATATCAAAGCATATGCTCATAACAATCGTCGTGACAATGCTACAGTTGACGATACAAGTTACTTCCAAAACATGTATGCCTTCTTTACAACAGGATCTGACGTATCAAATGTCACTCTTACTTTGAGTCGTGAAGCTGGTGATGAAGCAACTTATTTTGATGAAATTCGTACCTTTGAAAACAATTCAAGCATGTACGGAGACAAGCATGATACAGGTCAAGGAACCTTCAAACAAGACTTTGAAAATGTTGCTCAGGGTATCTTCCCATTCGTAGTGGGTGGTGTCGAAGGTGTTGAAGACAACCGCACTCACTTGTCTGAAAAGCACGATCCATATACACAACGTGGTTGGAACGGTAAGAAAGTTGATGATGTGATTGATGGAAATTGGTCACTCAAGACCAATGGACTGGTTAGCCGTCGTAATTTGGTTTACCAAACCATTCCGCAAAACTTCCGCTTTGAAGCTGGTAAGACTTATCGTGTAACCTTTGAATATGAAGCAGGCTCTGACAATACCTACGCCTTTGTAGTCGGTAAGGGAGAATTCCAATCAGGACGTCGCGGTAATCAAGCAAGCAATTTGGAAATGCATGAATTGCCAAATACTTGGATGGATTCTAAGAAAGCCAAGAAGGCAACCTTCCTCGTGACGGGTGCAGAAACAGGCGATACTTGGGTAGGTATCTACTCAACTGGAAACGCAAGCAATACTCGTGGTGATTCTGGTGGAAATGCCAACTTCCGAGGTTATAACGACTTCATGATGGATAATCTTCAAATCGAAGAAATTACTCTAACAGGTAAGATGTTGACAGAAAATGCTCTGAAGAACTACTTGCCAACTGTAGCCATGACCAACTACACCAAAGAGTCTATGGATGCTTTGAAAGAGGCGGTCTTTAACCTCAGTCAGGCCGATGATGATATCAGTGTTGAAGAAGCGCGTGCAGAGATTGCCAAGATTGAAGCCTTGAAGAATGCTTTGGTTCAGAAGAAAACAGCCTTGGTAGCAGAAGACTTTGAAAGTTTGGATGCGCCTGCCCAACCAGGTGAAGGCCTAGAGAATGCCTTTGATGGAAATCTATCTAGCCTATGGCATACATCATGGGGCGGTGGAGATGTCGGAAAACCTGCCACCATGGTCTTGAAAGAACCAACTGAAATCACAGGTCTTCGTTATGTTCCACGTGGATCAGGATCGAATGGTAACTTGCGTGATGTAAAACTTGTTGTGACAGATGAGTCTGGTAAAGAACATACTTTCACCGTGACAGATTGGCCAAATAACAACAAACCAAAAGACATTGACTTTGGTAAGACAATCAAGGCTAAGAAAATTGTCCTTACTGGTACCAAGACATACGGAGATGGTGGAGATAAATACCAATCTGCAGCGGAACTCATCTTTACCCGTCCACAAGTAGCAGAAACACCGCTTGACTTGTCAGGATATGAAGCAGCTTTAGCCAAGGCTCAAAAATTGACAGATAAAGAAAATCAAGAGGAAGTGGCTGGAGTTCAGGCGAGCATGAAATATGCGACGGATAACCATCTCTTGACGGAAAGAATGGTGGAATACTTTGCAGACTATCTCAACCAATTAAAAGATTCTGCTACGAAACCAGATGCTCCAACAAGTAGCAAGGGTGAAGAACAACCACCAGTTCTTGATGTACCTGAATTCAAAGGCGGCGTCAATGCAGCAGAAGCAGCTGTCAATGAAGTCCCTGAGTTCAAGGGCGGTGTCAATGCAGCAGAAGCAGCTGTACATGAGGTCCCTGAGTTCAAGGGTGGAGTCAATGCAGCAGAAGCAGCTGTCAATGAAGTCCCTGAGTTCAAGGGTGGGGTTAATGCAGTTGAAGCAGTTGTCAATGAAGTCCCAGAGTTTAAGGGAGGAGTCAATGCGGTCCAAGCCTTGGTAAACGAGAAACCAGCCTACACAGGTGTATTGGCTACAGCTGGAGATCAAGCAGCTCCAACGGTTGAAAAACCTGAGTACCCGCTCACTCCAAGTCCAGTAACTGCTACCAAAACTCCGGGAGCTAAAGATGAAGAAAAACTACCTGCTACAGGGGAACACAGCTCAGAAGTAGCCCTCTTCTTAGCAAGCGTGAGTATCGCTTTATCTGCTGCAGTCCTTGCGACAAAACGCAAAGAAGATTAATGAGACTTGATTTTAGCAGTCAAAAGGAACTCGAATCAAATAGGATTAAACAGCCGGAGAGGACCTCTAGGTTCTCTCCTTTTTTCAAAGGAGAAATGATACCGCTTACTCATGTAAGCGGATGAAAGGAATAGGAGAAAGATGGATAGACATTTTTTTGAGAAACGCTGTCACTATAGTATAAGAAAATTTGCAATCGGTGCAGCCTCCGTTATGATTGGTGCTAGTATCTTTGGTGCCAATATGGTTCAGGCAGCAGAAACAGCAGCGCCTTCAGAAACAGAGGGAAGCATCACCCATGTTGAAGCGCTGGATAAGTTACCCGATGATTTAGCTGCTGCGCTTGAAAAGGCGGATGCAGAAGCTGCAACAGAAGCTGCAACAGAAGCAAGTCATGAAGAGACTCCAGCGACTGACGAAGGAAGCAATCCTGCAACAAGTGAAGAGGCAAAACCAGAGACAAGTCCTACAAGTCCCAAGCCAGCAGAAACTCCGAAACCGGTTGAAACACCAAAGGAAGACAATCAACCAGCGGAAACCACTACACCAGCACCAAAACCAGCGGAAAAGCAAATCGAAGATAGAGAAGATGTCAACCATCTCGAAGGTGCTACTGCTCAGGCGAGCAACCATGAGACTGGGACTCACTTTACTGCAGATAAGGCTATTGATGGAGATGACAATACTCGGTGGGCTACAGATAGAGATGCAGTAAAACCAACGATTGAACTAACTCTTCCAAAAACTACCCTCATCAAGCATGTAGAAATAGACTGGGATCGTCGTCTTCGTAATGGGCAAAATGATCCAAATATCAAATCTTGGAGTCTCTACTACGCAGGTCAAGAAGACGTGGGCGCTAACGGAGAAAAACAATGGAAACTCGCTCATACCAAGACTGGAGATCCTGTTTTAGATGAGAAAGTAGATCTAGCTGAAAGTATCAAAGCTAAGTACCTCAAATTAGAGATCAATGACTATCAAGCGGGCACAATGGGCTGGAGAAACGTTGGAATCCAAGAAATTCGAGCTTATTCTAACGTTCCGGACCATAGTAAGGTAACGGATATCCGCCAAGTAACAGAACTAACAGTAGCAGAAGACGGACAATCTCTTGTTTTGCCAACTTTACCAGGAAAAGTCAGTCTCATCGGAAGCAACAAACAAGGTGTAATTGACCTTCAAAATCGTATCCATAAACCTCTGACAGAACAACGCGTTAAGGTTATGGTGCAGCAAATCAAAGACAGCCATACTTTCACTAAGGAATTTGAAGTAGTCATCAAAGGTCTACATCAGGACGAGGGTGTGGGTGTGAAACCAAAAGTAGCACCAGCTGTTCAACAATGGTATGGGAAAGAAGGCCAATCTTCTATCACTTCAGATACAGTTCTTGCGACAGGAGATTCAGGATTTGATCAGGCTGCAAGCTTCTACCAGTCAGACCTTGCAAGCCGTGGATTGGAACTTGCAATAGGTGACAAGCAGGCTCAAAAACGAATCGAGTTTAAAAAGGTTGAAAACAAAGGTTATGGCAAGGAAGGCTATGGCATCACTATCCAAGGTGATGTGATTACCATCGAAGCCGCAACGAACACAGGAGCCTTCTACGCTACTCGTACTCTTCTTCAAATGGGAGAAACAGACTTACAAAATGGCGAAATTCGTGATTTCCCAAGTTTCAGCCACCGTGGCTTTATGCTGGATACAGGTCGTAAATTTATCCCTTATGACACTCTTGTAGACATCATGCTCAACATGGCCTACTACAAGATGAACGACTTGCAGTTGCACCTTAATGATAACTATATCTTCCTCAAGGAACACTTGGCAGGTAAGAATTTAAGCCCAGAAGAACAACTCAAGTATGTCCTTGACCATGCCAAGACTGGTTTCCGTGTGGAGACAGACATTGTCGGTAAGAATGGACAAAAACTAACATCAGATGAGCATTATACCAAGGAAGAAATGCAAAATCTGATTAAACTTGCCAAGGCCTTGCATATCAACCTAGTGCCAGAAATTGACACACCAGGTCACGCCTTGTCCTTTGTCAAAGTCCGCCCAGACCTCATGTATCAAGGTAGTTTGAGCGATTATGCAGGCAAGCACAATGTCGAGCGCGTAGCTATGCTAGACCTAGATAAAAAATACGATGAAACGCTGGCTTTTGTCAAATCAGTTTATGACAAACTCCTCGATGGTCCAGATGCACCGCTTCATGGGGTATCTACTGTTCATATCGGAACGGATGAATACTATGGCAGCCGCGAAAGTTATCGCCGCTATGTCAATGACTTGACCCAATATATCAAATCTAAAGGCTATACTCCTCGTATCTGGGGCTCACTCAGTGCGAAACGTGGGAACACTCCTGTTGATTGGAACGGAGTAGAGGTTGATATTTGGAGCATCCATTGGCAACGACCAAATGAAGCCATCGCTCAGGGAGCTAAGATTATCAACATTACGGATGTGCCTACATATAGTGTCCCAAGTGGAAGTAATAGTCAAGCAGCTTATGGGGACTATGCTAACTACGAACGTCAGTACAATAGCTGGACACCGAATGATTTTAGAACAGGTGGAGGTCCACTTCTACCAGCTTCTCATCCAAGTATTATTGGTGGTGGGCACGCAGTTTGGAATGATAACATCGACCTTCATGAGACAGGTTTGACCTCTTATGATATCTTTAAACGCTTCTTCAAGAGCATGCAAACTACTGCAGAACGTACTTGGGGATCCGATCGTGCGGCTGCGACCTTTGCAGAACGCACCCTACCAACAAGCCCTTATGCACCACAGTCAAATCCTGATAAAGAGATTGATCAAAGCGACTTGTTTACCATCAATCCTGAAACAGTCAAGAACTATGCAAGTAAGAAAGTGAAGGCAAGCGAACAGGGATTGGCTTTTGAGAAAGACAGCAGTATCGAAGGCTTGGCTGGTGATGTTGGTCCAAGTCACGTCTTGAAGTTTGATGTAACTGTCACTGGAGACGGTGAACAAATCTTCTCAACAAGTGGAGACAACCGTATCTATCTAGCTGATAAAGATGGCTACCTTGCTTATCAATTTGAACAGTTCCATATCCAGTTCAAGAAGAAACTTGAAAAGAACAAACGCTATCAAATCTCCATCGTGACCAAACCACAATCAACAGAAGTCTATGTGGATGGTGAAAAGATCGAGCGTATCGCGGATCCTGCGCATCCACGTTTGGCTCATACAAGCTTGGTATTGCCACTTGAAAGTATCGGTGGCTTCAAGGGAATCTTGCACAGCGCTGAGTTGACTGATAAGCCTTTTGTAAATCCTCGTTTGATTTCAAATGATAAGATTACTGCAACCGCAAGCAGTCAGCAACTTCCAGGAAATGCGACTGAAGGCGCTGTTGAAAAGGCCTTTGACAATGATCCAAATACCTTCTGGCATACTAAATGGACTGGTGACACTGCGCCATACACTCTTACTATGACCTTGAAAGAAGCAGAAAAAGTCAATGGCTTGACGTATCTCCCACGTCCAGGTGGTGGAAATGGTGTCGTTACCCGCTACGAAATCTACGCACAAAAAGATGGCCAAATGGTCAAGGTTTCAGAAGGAAACTGGGACAACAATGCCCAAGAAAAAACAGTTAACTTTGCCGCGGTACATACCAACAAGATTGAGTTAAAAGTATTGGAAGGTGTTGGTGGTTTTGCAAGTGCAGCCGAAGTTCATCTATTGAAACCTGTCAAAGAAGAGCAAGAAACGCCTGCACCAAGTCAACCAGAAAAACCAACTACTCCTGAAAAACCAAAAGTAGACCAAACAGGTGATGGAACAGTTGAATTGGCAGATCAATTCACTGCAAGTAAACCAGCTAGCGAAGACAGCATTGCAGCTGCCAGCAAGAGCGCAGACTATCTCAAGAAAGAGTACAAGGTCTTCCCAACGCCACAAAAAGTGACTTATGGAGAAGGAGTCACAGCTCTTCGTAAGCAAGTCAATCTGGTCATGGGCGATCAACTCGATATCTATACTCGTAATCGCTTGAAGAGTGTCTTGCAGGACAATCAAGTATCTTATACAACTGGTAAGGCAGCAATCGCTGGCGCAACCAATATCTATCTTGGAGTGCATGGACAAGGCTCACAAGCAGAGCAAAACTTGTCCAATGTTTCAGCAGGCCTCTTTGACAAGATTGACGCCTATGTCTTGAGCATCAAGGATAATTCGATTTCCATCGTCGGAAAAGACACAGATGCAGTTTTCTATGGTTTGACAACCTTGAAACATATGCTCAAGGAAAGTCAAGTTCCAGTTCTTCGCAATGTAACGGTGGAAGATTACGCAGTGCTCAAGAACCGTGGTTTCATCGAAGGTTACTATGGAAACCCATGGTCTAATGCAGATCGCGCGGAACTCATGCGTTTTGGTGGCGATTTGAAATTGAACCAATACTTCTTTGCACCAAAAGATGATCCATACCACAACAAGAAATGGCGTGAACTCTATCCAGAAGAAAAACTAGCTGAAATCCGTGAACTTGCTCGCGTCGGAAATCAAAGTAAAACTCGCTATGTCTGGACCATCCATCCATTCATGAATAACCGTATCCGCTTTGGCAATGAAGCGCACTACCAAGAAGATTTGGCAACCATTAAGGCTAAATTTACCCAGCTGATGAAAGTGGGTGTCCGTGAGTTTGGTATCCTTGCAGATGATGCTCCAAGCCCAGTCGGAGGCTACAATAGCTACAACCGCTTGATGCAAGATATGACCAAGTGGTTGACTGAAATGCAGGGAACTTACAGCGGTCTTCGTAAAGAAATGATCTTTGTTCCTGGCCAGTATTGGGGTAATGGACGTGAAGATGAGTTGAAATCCCTCAATGAAAATCTCCCAAGTTCAACATCCATGACCTTGACGGGGGGTAAGATTTGGGGTGAAGTCTCTGAAAGCTTCCTTTCAACTCTCAAGAACAATCTATCCGCAGGTGGCAAGACCTATCGCCCAGTTTCACTTTGGATTAACTGGCCTGTAACAGATAACTCTAAACAACACTTGATTCTAGGTGGTGGTGAGAAATTCCTTCATCCAAATGTGGATCCAAGCTTGCTATCTGGTATCATGTTGAACCCAATGCAACAGTCTGAACCATCTAAGATTGCCCTCTTTTCAGGAGCTCAATACTCATGGAAACAGTGGAAATCAGAAGAAGAAGCTAAGAAAATCAATGACATTGCCTTCAACTTTGTAGAAAATGGTCATTTTGAAGATAGCAAGGTATCAGCAGCCTTCCGTGAACTTGGTAAGCACATGATCAACCAAAACATGGATAATCGTGTCGTCAAACTAGAAGAATCGGTAGACTTAGCTCCAAAATTAACAGACTTCATGACCAAGCTCAAAGCAGGTCAGGATGTGACTGCAGAACGTGCAGCCTTGCGTGCAGAATTTGCCAAGATTAAAGAAGCAGCCGAACTCTATAAAGCATCAGGCGATAAAAAAATGGTTGCCCAAATCCACTATTGGTTGGATAATGCAATCGACCAAATGAATGCTCTCGATGCCTTCCTTACAGGAACTGAAGCCATGGCTACAAACGATGCAGCCAAACTTTGGGATAGCTACTATAAAGGTTTGAAATTGTACGAACAGTCTCAAACTCACACCTTCCATTATGTAGACCATATGGAAAAAGCTGAATTGGGTGTTCAACATATTCGTCCATTTATCCTATCCTTGAAGGAAGTTCTAGCGTCTGAAGTTCAAAAAGTCTTGCATCCAGATCAAATCATCAGCACCTTTATCACCAATCGAACAGGTGTAGAAGGTGGTTTGGCAGAAGTGACGGATGGTGATTTGGCAACTCATGCGATTATTAAATCACCAAACAGCATCAAGACAGGTGATTATATTGGTATGAAGTTCAACAAGCCGGTAGCTATCCAAACCTTGACCTTTGCAATGGGAACGCAGGCAAATCCACGTGATACCTTTAGTAAGGCAGAAGTGCAGTATCAAGATGAAAATGACAACTGGGTAACCTTGAAAGAGCCAAGCTATGTCGGAAATGAATCCCTTCTTAAGTTTGAGAATCTCAACATCAAGGCCAAGGCAGTTCGCATGATTGCGACAGCAGACCGCGAGAACACCTGGTTTGCAGTTCAGGAAATTGCAGTTAACCGTCCAGTTGAAAAAGCTCGTAGCCAACAAGCAACGACAGTTAGTCTAAGTTCAAACTTAGTTTACAAACTAAATACCTCAGCTCGTCAAATCACTGATGGCAAGGACAATACAGAAGCCATGATGGCAAATGCTGATGGTAGCAATACCACTCCAGTAGATGCCTGGGCACAACTTGACCTCGGTGAAGTCAAGTCAGTCACTAAAGTTCGCCTTCGTCAAGGAACAGGTGATAAACTTGCTGCAGGTGTGCTTGAGTATTCTACAGATGGAACTGCATGGCAAGAGTTGGATCGCCTATCAGGTGAGCAAACCAAGGAAGTGACCAGAGCGATCAATGCTCGTTACATCCGAGTACGCAATACCAAGGCTCTCGACCTTTGGTGGCGTATCCAGGATTTCTCTGTTGAGACACGCTCTGGAAACAGTGAGTTAACGGACACAAACGTCGATGCCTTGAAGGAAACGCCGGTAGTGGATAGCTTGGGACATTATGAGCTTCAAATTCCAGCTGGAACCAAACTCCCTGCCCATAGCTATCTAGGTATGAAACTTGACCGTATCCATCAGGTCAAGAGCATCCAGCTCCAAGGTCAAGCCAACCCAGCTCTTAGCCTAGAGTATTCAGCAAATGCGCAAGAATGGACGCCAGCTAGCCAGTTGACTGATAGATCTGTAGCAAGCCACTTGGTACGTTATGTGCGTCTAGTCAACAAAACAGATCAGGAACAAGCTGTTACAGCTACTTCTCTCCTTGTGACGACTAAAGAAGTGCAACCAACCAAACTAGAATCTACAACTATGGGCATTCATCCAACATACGGAAGCAATGATGTTCGTAAACTGAACAACCTAGATCAATTATTTGATGGTGTTTATAACAACTTCGTTGAGTTTTCAGACTATGCTCGTAAAGATGGTCATGTGACCTTGAAACTTGGCAGCGAACGCACTATCAAGAAGATTAGAGCTTATATCCAAGACGGAACTCAAAACTATCTTCGTGATGGTAAGATCCAAGTCAGCCAAGACGGTAAAACTTGGACTGATGTCGTTACAGTAGGAGATGGTGTGGCCAATAGCCAACACGATGATTCTCTGACAGATGGTTGGACACATGATTCTAAGATGCCAGGAAATCGCTACATCGAGGGTGAATTGACGACTCCAGTCAAAGCCAACTATCTCCGTGTCCTCTATACGGCAGACTATGATGCCCGTTTTGTAGGATTTACAGAATTAGTGATCAACGATGGTGAATTTGTCAAACCAATCAATGATCCAACAGTAGAAGGAAACGGTGGAGAAAGCCAAGGCAACCTTTATAATAATCTTGTAGACGGCAAAGTCTTGACCAGCTACAAGTCTGAAAAAGACAAGGGCGAATTGGTGTATCACTTGTCTGAGCCGACCAATGCTAACCATCTTCGTCTCGTTTCCAGTCTTCCTGAAGGAGCGAAAGCACGTATTCTTGCTAGAACACTCAAGGATGGCCAAGACAGTTGGCTAGACCTCGGTGCCATTACATCCAGTCTCCAAACCTTCACTATCCGAAATGGTGGCACTCTTCTAGATGTCAAATTAGCCTGGGAAGGTGGCAAGGCCGAGTTTTATGAATTGGCGAGCTTCTATCAAGAATTAACAGAAGAACCGGTTCAATCAAGTAAGGGTGAAGAGCCAGCACCCGTTCTTGAGGTTCCTGAATTCACAGGTGGTGTCAATGCAGTTGAAGCGGCAGTGCATGAGGTACCAGAATACACAGGCCCACTTGGAACAGCCGGAGACCAAGCGGCACCGACAGCTGAGAAGCCTGAGTTTAATGGTGGTGTCAATGCAGTTGAAGCCTTGGTACATGAACTTCCAGAATACACAGGCCCAGTAGCAACAGTAGGCGACCAACCAGCTCCGACAGTTGAGAAGCCTGAGTTTAATGGTGGTGTCAATGCAGTTGAAGCCTTGGTACATGAACTTCCAGAATACACAGGCCCAGTAGCAACAGTAGGCGACCAAGCCGCTCCAACTGTAGAGAAACCAGAGTTTAAACTTAGCTCTTTAGCTTCCGATCAAGGTAAGACGCCAGATTATAAGCAAGAAATAGCTAGACCAGAAACAGCTGAACAAATCTTGCCAGCAACTGGTAAGAGTCAATCTGATTCGGCCCTCTTCCTAGCAGGTGTTAGCCTAGCCCTATCTGCTCTCTTTGTAGCAAGAACAAAGAAAGACTAGTATTTAGTAAAACCTCTTAACAAGATTACGAAATCAGTTTCCTATCTTTCCCAATGAGGTTTATAGTACACAGAAAGCCTGAGAAGATTTCTTCTCAGGCTTTTGACAAGCACATAAATACGATACTGCTATGAAAAAATCACCCAGAAAAATCTGGGTGATAAATGTTATGGTTGTGCTGGTTGAGGATTCTGATTTTGGTTCTGGTTTTGTTGGCCAGGGGTTGTATTTGATTGTTGCGTATTATTGTTAGGAT